>JAHACE010000019.1 GCA_018376005.1 Atopobium sp.
CTTGAGCGCAGCGTTAACGGGGTCTGGAGTGGCCATGTCAACGCCAGCGCCGCGGAGCAGCTCGATTGGAGTCTTGGAGCAACCGCCGGACAGGTAGCCGATGTAGTCCTTGACCGCAGGCTCACCCTCAGAAAGGATGCGCTGGGACAGGGCAATAGCTGCCGAGAAACCAATGCAGTACTGATAGACGTAGAAGTTGTAGTAGAAGTGAGGGATGCGCGACCACTCTAGCTTGATCTCTTCGTCCAGTTCAATGCCAGGTCCAAAGTACTCTGCGCAAAGCTTGCCGTAGCGCTCAGAGAGAACCTCGGCGTTCAGAGCCACACCGTCAGCGTTCATCTGGCTGATGTCGCGCTCAAACTCGGCAAACATGCACTGGCGATAGATGGTGCCACGGAAGCCCTCAAGGAAGTGGTTGAGGATGTACGCGTGGCGCGCGGGATCAGTCTCGTGCTCAAGCAGGTAGTGCGAGAGCAGCGCCTCGTTGCAGGTAGATGCAACCTCTGCAACAAAGATGGAGTAGTCAGAGTAGGTAATCTCCTGGTTGTGGGACGAGAAATACGTGTGCAGGGAGTGGCCCATCTCGTGAATAAGGGTATAGACGTCGTCGAGGCCGCCCTGGAAGTTGAGGAGCATAACGGGGTTCATACCCTTGCCACCTGCGGAATAAGCACCGGAGCGCTTACCTGGGGTCTCGTACACGTCAACCCAACGGCTCTCCAGACCCTTCTTGACCAGGCTGACGTACTCCTCGCCCATAGGTGCCAGCGCCTTAACAATAAGGTCGCAAGCCTCCTCGTAGGTGAACTTCATGTCAACATCGTCAACAAGAGGAGTGTAAACGTCCCAGAAGTGCAGCTCATCCAAGCCCATGACACGCTTGCGCAGGTCAACGTACTTGTAGAACGCTGGGAAGTTCTGGTGAACAGCATCGATGAGGTTGTTGTAGACCTCAACAGGAATCTCATTCTCTGCAAGAGCGGCCTCAAGGGAGCTTGCATACTTTCTAGATGACGAGAAGAACTGCAGGTTCTTAACCTGGCTGGTCAGAATTGCAGCGGAGGTGTTACGGAACTCACCAAAGCGGCTGTAGAGCTGCTTGAATGCGGACTCACGCAGGACGCGGTCAGCATCCATCAGCAGAGGAACAAATGAACCGCTGGTCAGCTTATGGGTCTTGCCCTCAGAGTCAACTGCGTCGTCAAAAGTGAGGTCTGCATCGTCAAACATGGAGAAGATGTTGGTTGGCTGAACAGCAAGCTCTTCGGCACGTGCTAGCAGTGCTTCTTCCTCAGCAGAAAGGGTGTGCTCACGCTGGTTCAAGATCTTGTTGAGCTTACGACGATAGAACTCAAGCGCTGGAACCTCTACATAGAACTTCTCGACAGATTCTGCTGGAATTGCAAGAAGCTCTGCGGCAAACCAAGAAGTTGCCTCGCCAACCTGCGTATATACGCTGGTAGCGTTTGCGACGTATGCCTGATACTTGGCTACGCGGGTATCCTCGTCACTCTTGCGCTCGGCGTAGTTGATAATCTTGTAGAGCAGAAGAGTCATCTGGTCCTCAAGCTGCAGAAACTCCAGAAGAGCCTGTGCGGAGGTGGAAATCTTACCCTTAAATGCAAGCAGCTTTGGGCAGTAAGCCTTAAGCTCCTCGAGTCCAGCCTCAAATGCCTCATCGCTGGGGAACATTGAGGACAGGTCCCACTTATATTTGCTGTCAATTTCTTCGCGAGACTCGTATGCCATGAGCCTTCCTTTCTTGACCGGGTCAGTATGCTGTCCTGTTGTCATCAGTGGAGAAGTTACGTCCACAAAATGTGAGCGTTCAAACTTCACATAATCCTGAGTATACAGCACGACTATTTAACGCTACTTAGTGTCTCATATCAGCAAGATTTTATATAGCGAGGACAGGCTATGTACATCTGTACGTAACTTTGCAGGAGTATGGCACTCATGCGGCAAGTTAAGTGGGTAATACACTGGACAGTTAAAAGTTCGTCTCCTATTAAACTTGCTGAAAGTTGAGTCACAGCTTGGACTTGATATGCGCAGATAGTAAACCGCATTAAGTAATTGTTGTTTTGACTCAAGTGAGTTCACTGTTTGGGAGACGTCTATGTATGTACAGAACTTAACAGATTTAGCTGGCTGGTTCCTTGCAACAACTAATTCCTGGTCTGGGCATTTTGTTGAACTGCACGATTTCTGCGATTACAACGACAACAACGTAAGCTTATTTGATATACCGTTTGACATACCCCATTATCAAATTCCTGGAGTGCTTGAAGAATTTGCGTGTTTATTTAAGTCCGAAATACGCGAACAAGAGAATGCTTATAACTATCAAAAAATTCTTGATAGTTATGGCATAGATATTACAGACGATGCTGAATTACTTTCTAGCATTAACGAGCTTGTTTTAAACAAAGAATGCATCTATGCAATCATCACCAAGTGCGTTACCGAAGATCCTAAAGGAGTTGGACTTCTCTATACTGCAGCGGAAAGTTCTCTTCTTGATAGATGTCTATTCAAATTGGATGATATCAAGAAAATGTTCAGACCAGACTATGACTTTGGTCGTAGAAAAAAGAAAACTACTCCGAGCACAGAAGGAGATTACTGGGATTTTGCAGAAACAAATAAACTCCCAGAATGGATTTGGTGTCTGGTTGGTAACGTAATTGATGAACATCCTTTTGGAGAGGACCATACAGTTGTCCATGGGACGCGACATTTTTCTCCTGGAACAAAGGTTTATTGTCTTCCAGTTCAATGGGGCGATGGATACGAAAAAATCGCAGTACTAGGCAAACATAGAGGTTCACGAGGGCTCATTAGAATTGTAATGAGTAGAGAGTTGATTCATAACTTTAGGTGCCAAAAAGTTTTTTCACCATATGTTATTAAGTGCATGTATACACGCAGCAACCATGGTATGAACTTTAAGGGTTGGGGGCAATCTGAAGCGGAGCATGAGACCATCTTGTCACTACTTCCATGGCTTAATACGACTCCTGAAGAAGATAAACAAAGAACACTGCTACTTACTAGTTCACAACTGTCATTCTTGATACATGTTGGCGATACACCAAACCAGGAAATTCATTTGAGAATTGAACGACACAGTCGCAGAGATGATTGTTGTGGTGCAGGGTGGTATGGATTCTATAGAATTGGTGAGAAACCAGAACAGTCTATTGGTCTCCTTGATTGGTATGGATACTGGCCAGATGATGTGTCCTACGAAGAATGTAAGTCAAACTACAAACCATCATGTGAATTATTAGGTGGATTTTTAGATGCCGGAATTCTTAACTGGAAGAATTTATATGAGTCTATTCCAACTAACGGCAGGCCTCCATTTAGGTGGGAATTTGAGGCGGTTTTAGAGCATGGCAGTCTATCGAATGCTGGACATAATGCATACCCAGAGAACTTTCCATCAGTTATGAGACTTCTGACAGCATGGGGCTTTCCAAAGATTTGGAATTCGACCAGTAATGTACCTGATGCATTTCTTGATTTGATGCAAGAGCAGAAATAAATCTCAAGCTTCCTCCCGAACATCCCTCACAGCTCCATCCCTACCGTTCGCGGAAAATGTCAGCTTTGGTGAACAAACAGCAAACCCACGCGATTGACAGGAATATAATCGCAGGTGAACAACAAGTGGAGGACTGTCATGAAGATGCACCTCATTGAGCCAGAAACTTTCACCCAAACCACACCAACTGTGTTGCTGATTCACCCCATGCTCTCGTCTGCAGAAGGAATGAAGACAGTTCTTGTGAGTAATATGGGCACTGACCTGCGCTATCTGATCCCAGATCTTGCTGCTCACGGAGAAGAAGACGCAACGGAATATGTCTCGGCGTCCCAAGAAGCTGCGCAGATTCATGACTGGCTTCTGGAACACAACATGACTCATCTCTCCCTTGGCTTTGGCGCCTCTCTAGGTGGCGTAGTCCTGTGCGAGCTCCTCAAGTTCAACGACCTGACCTTTGACCACCTCTTCTTTGAAGGAACAAGCTTCTGGGCGGGAGGATTTCTTGCCTCCGCGCTTGAGTTTATACTCAAGAAAGTGTTCCTTGCCAAGCACCGCACAGCCATTGCAGACCCCAAGCTTTCCGTGCAAAAGATGGAACAACTTTACGGGAAAGTTGCAGCTAAACCTATGTCAGAGCACTTTATTGCTATGAGCGACCAAAGCATCCAGAACATCATTCACGACTGCAGCAATGTTGACCTCCCCGCCCTTAGCCCCGAGGTACAACGCCGCTGCATCTTCACGTATGGCGAGAAGGACTTTGACTTGAAACGCGCAAGGAAGGTTCTGCCCAAAGTCTATCCCGATGCCACGCTTACTATCTGGCAAGGTTATGATCACTGCGAGCGCATGACTAGCGATTCAGCAGCGTATGGCCAAATGCTAAGGAAACTTGTGGTTTAACAAAAAACCCGCCGAGGGCGGGCTTGAAATTCTTATGGTCGCGGAGGCAGGATTTGAACTTACGACCTTCGGGCTATGAGTGAATTCGGGGTGTTCGCAGTTCATATCCCGTTTTTCACCCGTTTCCAAGAATACCAGGTCAATGTAGTGGAAGCGTGATTTTATTAATCTCCCTTTCCACCCGAAACCACGCTTTCCAACTTTCCCAACTCCGAGTTGATGGCAATTTGGCGGCAATTATGGTGGCAGCGTTGGTGGCAGCCAAATCGCCAAGAGAGATTGAAGAAGAAGGAGTTGGTGAACATGGCAGAGCTCAAGTACACGACCAGAAGCATACGGCAGCGCGGCGCGAAGGAAATGTGGGGGATCACGCTTTCCCACAAGAACCCGATAACGGGAGAGACGGTCCGCACCTACCACAAGGTCGAGGCGAAGACCCGCAAGCAAGCCGAGAAGAAGCGCGACGAGCTGATCTTGGACCTGAAGCGCAAGGGCGGGGCCAGGGAGCTCTTCCATCTTGTAATACGAGGCGAGGTCGGCCTTCTTGGGCTCGTCCACGACCACGCATTCGCCGTCCACGAGCGCAAAGTAGACCTCGCCATTATCGACCTTGGTGTCGGTGTTGGGAACGTAGACGCCGGCGCTCTTCTAGTAGCCGAACTGGTGGCCCTCGCCCGAGAGCAGATCTATCGGCGTGTAGAACCGCACCTACAGCACCTCCACAATCTGGGCGAACCGCTCCAGAACGCGGTTGCTGCGCGCCGGATTGGCGTAGGAGTAGTCGTCGAGCACGCCTTTCGGCGTGGGGGTGATGAACAGGTAGCGGCTCCCGGTGGAAACCTGCGCCTCGTCCATCCGGTTGGTCACGTCGCGCAGACGTTCCAGGACATCTACCGCGCCCGCGCCGTCCAGGCTCTCGCGTGTCTCGTACATGCCCTCGTGCCCTGCGATCTCCGAGAACGTGAACGCGTCGGCTTCGGGCGCAACCTGAGTGCGCTGCAACTCCGCCCTGCCTCCACGAAGCAGTCGTTAACGCCGGCTTCCTCCACGTCCATGACGTCGGCCATCAGGCGTATGCCACGATCGTGGTTGAAAGTCTTGGTCTCGAACACGTAGTTGATGCTGTCAGTCTTGTAACCCTCGTTGCGCACGTAGTCACCGAGCCCCGAAACCTCGATCTTGGGAATCATGATCTCGCGTACGTTGCGGCCGGCACGCACCATGGCCGCCCGCTCGTCAGGCACCCCGAAACGCTCGCCCTCTGGTAAACCTCGTCGATCACGCTCTTGTAGTTGCGCGTGAAGTCAATGCTGTTAGCCATGCTCCGGCCCTCCTGTCAGTCGGTGATTCCTTACTCGTCCTCAGCGAGCCCCGCGACCTCGCGGAACCGCTTCAGCTGCCCGCCGGCATCCGTTACCGCACCCGCGTTCGCGAGCCCGGTCTTGCCGGTCCGCTTGGCGGGAGCGTCCTGGAATATCCACGGCTCGGCGGCCTTCAAGACGTCGATGTCGCCGCCGTGGTCTTCGAGCAGCGCCTTCGCCGCCTTAACGTCGCGACATACGCAAAATTCGAATTCGCCAAGAATCTGAATGACTGTCTTGGTGTCTACATCGGAAAAGCTGTAAACATCGGAGACAGTATTGGGGAGGCATTCTTTGATATACCCTTCCCCGTTACAAGAATCTCTTCCGCTGATTGCGGTAAGAAGAGACTGAGATGAGCACCGCAGGTACAATAATCATTGCAAACATCAGCAGCAAGGCAGCATATCCTCTCAGAAGACCGGTCCCGCAGAACAGAAGGATCACCACCCCCGCTGAGATAAGGAGGCCTTTGGCGTATTTACCGCTGAATCGTCTCGGTGCCCTAGAAGACATGCTCATAGGAGTTGCAGGGAAAACGATTCCCAAGAGGATGCAGACCAGACCGTCTATCACGTAGAACAATGTTGCGCCATCGAACTTGGACGCCACAGATCCTTCCGACTGTAGAGACAGATAGATATGCACAAGAGAAAGAGCGGAAAACGTAAACAAGGTAACCATCAAAGAGGCAATCCCATATTTTCTTTCTTTATCGTTTGAGTCCTCTGCATTTCGCCTTACCGAGAAAAAGCTCAGTAAGAGGCCAATTGCCAGACAGATCACCGGAAGGATGAGAAGCTCCCATTTCTGCCCCCACCGGTCAACAGAATCCCCAAACCAATGGGCGGGTATCGATTGGGGAATCGAATTCCACAAGACAAGCAGAACAACCGCAGGCAGTATCCCAAGAAAAACCGCCAGCAAACTCATGGCCTTATCGAAATACCCTTTATCGCCCTTCATCAGCTTTGCCATCTCCTCATGCCAAAAACTGTCTGGACGGACCTTTACACGCTGTCACTCGGGAAGACAAAGGCGGTCTTGAGTCCCCGCCCCTTATCACATTATATCTGTCGCCATAGGAAAGATGCGCAAGATCGGTGCAGCGCTTGAATTGATTCTTGGTCAGCTAGTTCCTGCGTCAGCCCAGTGCCATACCCATCATATAAATAGGGAGATACGTAACACCTTCGAAAGCTCCTGGAGTATCCACATTGCCGTCATGGAATACATAGACATGTTCGAAGTTGTAGTTTTTTGTTGTTAGGAGATTGTCAAGCGCACTGTGGCGTCGATAGTTCTTACCACTCTTTATCTCACAGAGGTCGATGCCTCCTTGTTGCCCCTCGACGTCATTTGCGTAAAGCTTCAGCATGTTTCGGTCCTCATGGGCGGCAAGGGGAAACGTCGGCTCATTGACTCGGAATGCCGGAAGAGCGACCCCTACGTGCTCAAGCCAGTCGAACGCGAACTCAAGGTTGGCAAACCTCAGACTCTTCCCCAGCCTTGCATATTTGAATCGCTTGTTCTCAGAATTCAACTGAGAAGGTATGGACTCGTATACCATTTGTACCTGGCGCGCCTCAAGCGTATCCGATACATACTTGGCCATGTCCATCTTGTACATGTTCACAATTCCCCTCTGCAGATTACGGGCTCGCAAGAGGTCGTTGTTGTCCACAAAGGCCTGTACAACGTCAGGCATACCGCCTACCAAAAGATACCGGTAAAAGGTATCCGTAAGCTTATCATGCAGATAATCAGGCACAGGGGTAAGGGATTCCATACAGGCAGAAACAGCTTCCAATGCCGTCTTGCCTATCCCACTTGCCCAGCAAAACTCCTCAAAATCAAGGGGATACAAGGTTACTTCCTGCAAAAAACCAACGGGAAGGGAGGAAATATTGGATACCTCAAGCCCCAGCAGAGAGCCCGAAAGAATGTAATCGTAGTCGGTCCGTTCAAGGAGCATCTTGATCCAGGTGAGCAGGTCCGCACCACACTCCTGGATCTCGTCGAGGAAGACGAGGGTCTTTCCGGCCTCCAGTTCTTTCCCGCTGAGCACGGAAAGACGTAGAAGCAGGTCATCAGCATCAATCGCCCTCATGACCGTCTCTTTGGCAGTCTTGTTGTCGAAGAAGTTCACCTCGGCGAGGATCCCATAGTTGTCTGCGGCAAACTGCCTGACAAGGGTCGTCTTTCCTACCTGTCGGGCTCCTTTGACGAGAAGTGCCTGCTTCGTCTTGTATCGTTTCCAATCCTCCAGCCTTTGGTATGCCTTGCGTTTGAGCATGATTTCATCTCCCCATAGTAATTAACAAGTGAAATGCGTTTTTCACACTCTATGATACGCTTTCAGTTGCGTTTTTTACATCATTTTATAGTGGTTTTATTGCGTTTTTCGCACACTAGGACAGTCTCTCGGTCGCGTTTTTTACACCCTGTACCCCTAGTCCACGTCCTCCCGGTGGTCCGCGATGTTGTCTCACCACGGGGCGTAATCAGGGTCAGAGTGACCTGTATCGTTTTTTTCGGACACGGGCATCCCAGATTCAAAACCCAGGAATCGTATATGCCCAGACAACCGAGAAAGCGAGGCAAGGCATGGGCAACAACAAGTACACCGACGAGTTCAGGCGCGAGAGGTCGCACTATGCATCGACTAAGGCCGAGGGGACTTTCTCATAAACGGTCTCGGTCTGCGCCGTGTCGCTCGCGCCCAGAAGGTAGGTTGTGCCGCTCCTCGTCCGCACGAGGAGCCAGGGGCCGACCTCGGGGTCCAGGCACACCTTGAGCGATCCGTACGCGTCACTTGAGAAGTTACCTTCAAGGAAGGTTTCACTCGCGCCGCCAAACGTGCGCGTCATCTTGGGAAGTTGGTCAACAAGCTCCACAGACACCACGTCGGCCATGTCAATCTCATAGGTTGTGAGCAAGTGGTGTGCCCGAATCGTCTGCTCGCTCAACTCAAGCGTCACAGGAGCTCCAAATTCCTCCGCCATGAACGCTCCCGTCACGGGCAGGCAGAGCAGCGAGCAAGCGAGGGCCACTACAATCGCCTTTCCCGCCGGCCGTGCCAGGTTGATCGACGTGTTGATGCCCACGCGCTCGTTCACTATGAGCTCAGCATCGTCGGGGTTATAGTAAAAGATGCCAAAGATCCAGTGATCGTCCTCGTCCACGTAGAAGCCCTCGCCGCTGGCCTTTGTAAGACGCTCCTGTAGGCTACGCACGCGCATCTCGGTTGCAAACGCCACGATTCCAAGGACCGTGCAGGGAAGCATCATACCGATAAAGTACAGATTGGTTGAACCCTGGAAGAGGAGCTGCGCCCAGCTCATGAATGCAAAAGACGCAGCCGCGACAAGGAACACCCTCGCCCAGGCGCGCCGGCGTATGCGCGTGAGCGTCTGCGTGAGGGCGGTGTTGTCGTCCACCACCTCGCTGCGATTGCGGTAACACCAACGGAAGATTGCCCACATCATGAGCACACATACGGCAAACAGCAGGTAGATTACTACGTTGTCACGGTCGAGCAGGACGGGGACCAGGCTCGCCGCGCAGATGAGGACAAACCATATGCTCGAGACGCGCGGGTACGACTGCGCGGCCGCCCCAATATCGGCCACCGTCACGCGCTGGGCCGCGGCGCCTCTGGGCCGCCAGCCGCGCTCGTCCTTCAGGGCCGCGAGCCTGCGGTTGGTGAGCGCGTAGATCACCTCGGGCACGATACAGACCACAAGTATCCAGACGCTCCAGCAGAACATGCTCGATCCGACCCACGCTCGTACCGTTCCTGTCGCCGCACCACCAAGTGCCGCAGCCACGAGCACGATAGCGCACGCGAGCTGTAGGCGACGGTAACTGGTAAGAAGCGCCTTTACCTGCATGTCTTCCCGCGCCTCGCGCGGGAAGGTGACGCCGACGACAATGTTCTTCTTGAAGCGCGCGCTGTTCCTGAGCGTCCACCATATGAGGAGTGGAGTCCAGCTGCAGGAGAGCCATAGGATAGTCGCAGTGCTCATCATAAACTTCCTTACTTCTAGCGATACGCAATATCATCCAGCAGGTGCTCGCAGAGCGCGAGAACCTCTTTGCCTGACATCCCACCGGCCACCAGCTCAGCCAGGCGCATCCGCAGCGCGTCCATGATGCCGGAATCGGGGTCCGAGCTGCCATCGGGCTCGCACACGAAGGTGCCACCCCTCCGGTCGCCGAGTACGTGTCCCTCCTGCTTGAGAAGCTGATAGGCCTTGCTCACCGTCATGGCGTTGACGCCGCACTCCGATGCGAGCGCCCGCACGGTCGGCAGGCGCTCGCCAGGCGCAAGCTCGCCTTCGGCGATGCCTCGCACAATCTGATCGCGGATCTGCTGGTAGATGGGTGCCGCGGTTGAGAAGTCCAGCTGCAGGAGCATGGTGTGAGCCTCCAACGATGTCTGTATCGTATGTATTACTCACAATAATACATACGATACAGACAAAGCTGCAAGCGCAGAGGAAAGCACAGTCCAAGCCGCTTCCGTCATCGCATCATTTCCCATTGTATGATCTGTACCTACAGTAGATCTGCCTTGGTAGAATCGGGGTCCGGCCATGCCCTCCCATTAAGAGCTCGTCTTCGACACGAGCGCTCAACTCCTCGGCGCAGAAATTGACCGGATAGCGAGAAGCAAGAGATCGCCGAGAAGGGCGGACTCCTGGGTGGCGGACATCCGCGCCCGCATCCGCGTTGCGCGCTCCGTCACGAAACTCTAAACAAACAAAATGAAAAACGTTACCTCAGGCTACTCATAGATCTCGCTTTAGACAAAGTCTGATCGCGAACGTACGCAAGTAACCGTACAAGCACAACAATGCAAAGCCCTGCTGCAAGCACAGTTTCAACAGTAGCTATTCCGTCGAGCCATTGAAGAGGCTGGCCGAGTCCAGCTAGGTATGCCGACGTCTGCGTACGCGCAACAACACAAATTACAAAGGGAAAAGTAAATGCGGCATGACTGGGAAAGAACGGTTTTGTAAGACACCTGATGCACCACACAAAAGAAACCACATAAATAATTGAAGCGATTGCCAGCATAACCAAAAGAAACGGTACAGACTTTGACGAAATAGATTGAATATATCCCGCAATACAAAGACTTGTTGGAGCTGCATAAATGCAAGCGAGCG
>JAHACE010000020.1 GCA_018376005.1 Atopobium sp.
GACATTGCATCTTTGATAGCAGCAGTAAGGTCTTCCCAGGTATGTACCTCTACCTTGTTAAAGGTAAGAATAGTGTCTCCGGCAGTAAGGCCTGAAATAGCAGCAAGAGAGCCAGATTCAACAGAGCCCAGCTGAGCCTTATTCTGAGCAGCAGGAATGCCAACAAACATCAAAGAGCCAACAACCAGCACAAAGGCCAGCGCAATATTGACTAGAGGTCCGCCCAAGATCATGAGCAAGCGTTTGGGAACATTTACACCAACATAGGTATGAGCCTTCTCTTGAGCAAAGAAATCATCAGCGGACATCTGTGGAACACGAGGCTCCCCTGCTGCTGTAGAGCCTTCAAGCTCAAAGTTGTTACCACGATCATACTCACAGCGAAGCTCAGCGTCTCGCGCAAGCGTCTGAAACGTGGTGTGCGCTAGCTCATCTGACTCTTTAACAAGCTCAATGGAGCCCCAGTCTGCAAGGGTGTACAGCAGATTGTAGGCGCGCTCATCCTCACAGTTAAGTTTTGCTGCAAGAGCGCCAACCTCAAGTGAACCCGCCTCTTGAACGCTCATCAGAGCTTGTGGAAGCAGCTCATCTAGCTCGCCTTCCATACCGCAGATGCGCGTATAGCCACCAAAAAGAAGTGGAGTCACGCCAACCTCAGTACCATATTTTTTGCTCTTATGAGAAAGCTTGTACTTGAACGGCATGCCCAAGAAAAACTCAGTTACACGGACGCCACACAGGCGAGCCATACCGTAATGACCAGCCTCGTGAACAAATACAAGGAGCGAGAGGACCAAGAGTCCCCAAAAAATTGGTGAAAGAATAGCTATCAAATTCACAAAATTCCTATCCCACAAAAGAACGGGCTAAAGCTCGTGCCTCTGCGTCTACAAGCGTCAATTGTTGAAGGTCTTCTACCCTTTGAACTTCAGAGGCATTCATAGTCTCAGCAACAATGCGCTCAATATCAAGAAATGAACATCTTCCTCGTCTAAATGCATGGTTAGCAACTTCATTAGCTGCATTCATAATGCAAGGAAGCGTTCCTCCAACAGTTCCTGCATGACGAGCAAGAGCTAGGCATCCAAAGGTCTTCTCGTCAGCATAATCGCCTGTGAGAGGAGTGGTTTCTTGCCACTTAACCGGCTTTGCAATTGCAGGCCAACGATGTGGATAGCTCAGCGCAAACTGGATAGGCAGCCTCATATCAGAGGCTCCGAGCTGCGCTTTAACAGAGCCGTCAACAAACTCAACCATAGAGTGAATGCGACTCTGACGATGTACCAACACCTCAAGCTTATCCATTGGAGTGTCAAAGAGGTGATGAGCTTCAATGAGCTCAAGACCCTTATTCATGAGCGTGGCGCAATCGATGGTAATCTTGGCACCCATCTTCCAGGTTGGATGTGCCAAGGCGTCGTCGGCCGAAACGTGTTTGAGCTGCTCGCGAGAATATCCGAAGAACGGACCACCAGAGCAGGTCAGCCAAATCCTCTGAATATCAGCAGGGTTCTCGCCAATAAGGCACTGGAAGATGGCGCTGTGCTCAGAATCAACGGGGATGAGCTGACCAGGCTTGACCAGAGGCATCAGGAGGTCTCCGCCAACAACAATTGACTCCTTGTTAGCGTAAGCCAGCACTTTGCCAGCCTTCACAGCGGCCAGACCAGCGTAAATGCCGGCCTCTCCCACCACTGCGTTGACTACGCAGTCAACCTCATCCAGCTCAGCAAGCGCCTGAACGGCCTCAGGGCCAAAGCTTGCTTTGCAGCCTTGAGGCAAGCTGTCGAGAAGAGCGTTGCCCTTGACACTTGCATCGGCAAAAGCAACGTATTTGCAGTTGAACTCAGTTGCTGCCTTCACTGCAAACTCAACCGACGACCTCACTGCAAGGGCTGCAACCTCCACCTTTTGCGGAAAATGACGGCATACATCAAGCGTCTGCATACCCACAGAACCCGAAGCTCCAAGGACAGCAACACGCAGTGGCTCATGCCTTACAGCACGAGGCGCGGTATCTTCAAAAATGCTCAAAACCTATGCTCCAAACGGCAGCGCAATAGGTAGCTTGACCTGGCTAAAGAGCACGGCAAGCTGGAAGAGAAGAAACGCCGCCATAGTTCCAAAAATCATCGAATCGGTTCTATCAAGTAGTCCGCCATGACCAGGCATAATTGAACCAGAATCCTTGAGGCCCACTCCTCGCTTAATGCGAGACTCAAAGAGGTCTCCAACAACAGAGAAGATGCCTTCTGTTATGCCAAAGAGCAGTGCAAACAGTGGATTCATATTAATTGCACCAAAAACTGCCATCAAGAACCACACAAGCATTGAACCTAAAAGACCACCGTAGAAGCCCTCCCAACTCTTATTAGGAGAAATTCTTGGCGCCAGTTTATGCTTGCCAAATTTAGATCCAAACAAATACGCAAATGAATCGTTAGCCCACACAGAGAGCATGACGGCAAGCGTAATCCAAGGAATAGAAAAACTTGGCTCTGTGGATCTCAGAAGCACTACCGTTGAAAGTGAAAGCGAGGTATACAGTGGTCCAAAAGCCGTAACTGCCACGTCTGCAAGGTTTGCTCGTGGTGTAAAAACATACCAAAGTCCGCAAAGAATAATCAAAAGCAGAGAAAATACCAGAGGAAAGACGTGACCAAAGTACGCAATTATGGGAAAAATAAGCGAGAAGACAAGGCCAAGAGGCTCGTTTGGCATACGTCCGCCCATACGGCAAATATGGAAGAACTCAGAGCAGCAGAGCCATGCCATGCCAGCAATCAAAACAATAGTGGCTTCTTTGCCAACAAACAGCGCAGCAAGTACAATAGCTGCATAAACTACGCCAGACAGAGTCCTTGTCAAAAGCTTCTCGGTAACGCCACGAACTCGCTGACCCATAAGGTTACCAGCGGATCGTTGCAGCTCTTTAAGTGAGCGACGAATCTCCAGCTTTTCAATCTGTCTATCAATTCCAACGCTACCTGTTTCTTCAGGATTAGGCTGAGCATCAGCAGGAATCCTAGAGGTAGGCCTTTTGGAATCGCGCGTATTGTCCACCACTATTTCACTCCTCCGAATCGCCTTTCGCGACCCTGATAGTCCTTAATGGCGCGCAAAAAATCCCACTTAGAGAAGTCAGGCCAGTAAGTTTGCGTGACATACAGCTCCGAGTAAGCCAGCTGCCATAGCAAATAGTTAGAAAGCCTCAGCTCTCCTGACGTACGAATCAACAGGTCTGGATCAGGAAGACCTGCCGTATAGAGATTCTTCTCAAAATCTGCTGGAGTCACCGAGTCAGCAGACACGGTGCCCTCAGCAATTTGATGAGCGAGAAGAACAGCTGCCCTAGTTAGCTCTGCACGAGAGCCATAGTTAACAGCCAGCGCAAACGTCATACCAGTGTTTTGCGCAGTCTCATCAAGTCCGCGCTGGAAGGTCTTGCGGGTCTTCTCTGGCAAAGCCTCAAGGTCACCAAAGAAACGCAGCTTAACGTTCTCTTGGTGGAATAGTGGAAGCTCTTTAAGAAGCGTCTCTGCAAACAGACGCATGAGCAAGTCAACCTCACGCTGAGGACGTTTCCAGTTTTCTGTGGAGAATGCATAAACTGACAAAACGTCCAATCCAAGGCGCACACTTGTAGTAACAGCCTCGCGCAAAGAAAGAACGCCGGCCTTATGACCTTCGGTTCTGTCAAGTCCGCGAGCCGTAGCCCATCTACCGTTTCCATCCATAATGATGGAAACGTGAGACGGAATAGTTTCTAAATTGATATCAGAAAGACTGATATCTTCTGGTGCGTCAGAGAAATACTGGACGAGCTTGTCTGTATCAAACTGCACTTAAATCTCCATGATTTCTGAAGTCTTGGTCTTAAGAAGAGACTCAATCTGTGCAATATAGGTATCGGTCAACTTCTGAATACCGTTCTTCTCGCGCTTCTGATCGTCCTCAGACAGCTCCTCATCGCGCTCAATCTTGCCATTAACGTCACGACGGACGTTACGAACAGCTACGCGAGCTTCCTCAGCAATCTGAGAGCACTCTTTAGCAAGCTCACGACGGCGCTCCTCGGTTGGCATTGGGAAAGGAAGCCTGATAGCAGAGCCATCATTAGATGGAGTAATACCAAGGTCAGAAGTCTCAATGGCCTTCTCGATGCTCTTTAGAGCAGTCTTATCCCATGGCTCAACAAGCAGCATAGATGCCTCAGGAACCTTGATAGCTGCAAGCTGAGAAATTGGGGTTGGCTGGCCATAGTAGTCTACCTTGATGTGATCAAGCGCATGTGGATTTGCACGACCAGTACGAACACGACCAAAGTTATTCTTAAGTGCCTCGATGCACTTCTCCATAGACTGCTTAGCTTTATCAGAATGAACGCTCATTAGTCCTCCTCAACGACAGTAGTACCGACTTCTTCTCCGGAAATTGCCTTCATGAAAACGCCTTCAGACTGCATGTCAAATACAAGAATTGGCATCTTATTATCTTTGCACAGCGCAATTGCTGCAGCGTCCATAACCTTAAGTTCTTTGGCGAGAACATCTTTGTAGGTGACAGTGTCAAACTTAACTGCATCTGCGTGGGTAACAGGATCGCAGTCGTAAATACCATCTACCTTTGTGGCCTTCATCAGAGCCTCTGCACCAATCTCGCAAGCGCGAAGAGCTGCAGCAGTATCAGTGGTGAAGTAAGGGTTACCGGTACCTGCAGCAAAGATGACAATACGGCCCTTCTCAAGGTGCCTAATAGCACGACGGCGAATATAAGGCTCTGCAACCTGAGCCATGGAAATTGCACTCATAACACGGCAATCCATGCCATTGCGCTCAAAACAATCCTGGAGCGAGAGAGCGTTGATTACTGTTGCAAGCATGCCCATGTTATCGCCTTGAGCACGATCCATGCCAGCTGCTGCCTGAGAAACGCCTCTAAAGATGTTTCCGCCACCAACAACAATGGCAACCTGAACGCCAGACTCCCAGACAGGCTTAATTTCTTTAGCGAGCATTTCTGGAATTGAAGGGTCAATACCAAAGGATTGCTCACCCATCAATGCTTCACCAGAAAGCTTTAAAAGTACTCTTTTGTATTTAGCTGAAGACAAAGCTTCCTCGCTCTCTCTGTTTGCCATAGTTGTAATAATTTTAACAAACGACACCGTAAGTTTTGCAGGAATCACGGTAAAAAAAGAGCCGGTTGAAGACAACCGGCTCAAAATAATTGAAGTAAAAAGTCTTACTCTTCACCAAAAGCAAAACGTACGAAGCTGACAATCTTAACCTCGTCGTCAACCTTCTTGGAGAGCAGCTTTGCGTACTCAGAAATGGTCATATCTGGGTCCTTAACAAATGCCTGCTCAGTAAGGACATACTCCTTGTAGTACTTCTCGAGACGACCATAAGCCATCTTCTCCTGAATAGCCTCAGGCTTGCCAGACTCAGCAGCCTGTGCCTTGTAAATGGAGAGCTCGTGATCAACGATGTCCTGTGGAACATCCTCACGGCGAGCAGCAACTGGAGCAGCTGCAGCTACCTGCATTGCAACGTCGTGTGCAAAGTTCTTGAAGTCCTGAGACTCAGCGGTCTCTGGCTTGTTGAACTCAAAGGTAACAATGTCAGCAAGCTTGCCACCAAGGTGGATGTAGCTAGCAAGTGCACCGTTTGCAGCCTCAACACGCTGGAAACGAAGAACGCGCATGTTCTCGCCGATGTTGTGGATCTTATCGGTGATTGCCTCGTCAACGGTCTCGTCGCCAAGCTTAGCAGTCTTGAGCTCCTCAACGTCAGCTGGGTTGCTCTCAACAACAACTGCAGCAAGATCGCCAGCAAATCCGGTGAACTGTGGGTTAGTACCAACAAAGTCAGTCTCACAGGAAAGCTCAAGAATTGCGCCAGTCTTGCCGTCTGGGCTGATGAAGGTAGCAATGGTACCCTCGTTGGTGTCACGACCAGCACGCTTAACTGCCTTAGCAACGCCCATAGTACGAAGAATATCTACTGCCTTCTCAATATCGCCCTCAGCCTCGACGAGTGCCTTCTTGCACTCCATCATAGGAGAGCTGGTCATATCACGAAGCTGCTTAACAAGTGCTGCGGTAATCTCTGCCATGTTTTCCTCCCAAAAATCTACTGAATAACTAAATTATTTGACCCGTTGCTAAGAGTTACTCAGCAGCTGGGGTCTCGGACTCAGCGCCCATCTCTTCAGCAGAAATCTGCTCCTTGCCGCTACCTGCAAGAATTGCGTCTGCAGCAAGCTGGCACATAAGAGAAATGGAACGAATAGCATCGTCATTTGCAGGAATGCCGTAATCAACAACATCTGGATCAGAGTTGGTGTCAAGCAGGGAGACAACTGGAATGTGAAGACGGTTTGCCTCACGGATTGCGTTCTCTTCACGCTTGGAATCAACAACAAAGAGAGCCTGTGGAAGAGAAGTCATATCACGGACGCCACCGAGGTTAAGCTGAAGCTTCAGAAGCTCCTTGTTCTTAAGAGCCTGCTCCTTCTTAGGAAGAGTTGCCATACGGCCATCCTCTACCATTGCCTCAAGCTCCTCAAGGCGCTTGATGCGGGAACGCATGGTGACAAAGTTGGTGAGCATACCGCCAAGCCAACGCTGGTTGATGTAAGGCATGTTTGCACGAGCTGCCTCAGTAGCGATTGGCTCCTGAGCCTGCTTCTTGGTACCGACGAAGAGAACGCGGCCACCCTTAGATGCAACATTCTTCAGGAAAGTGTAAGCAGCGTCTGCGCCAAGCATGGTCTGCTTAAGGTCAAGAATATAAATGCCGTTGCGCTCACCAAAGATGTATGGCTTCATCTTAGGGTTCCAACGACGAGTCTGGTGACCATAGTGGCAACCAGCATCCAGAAGAGTCTGAATAGTAATCTTTGCAGCCATTTTTACCTCCATTGGTTGTTCCTCCGTACGAGTTCAAGCCTTGTTAAAACCACCCAACACCTGGCTTAGCGTTAGGCACCACGGCAAACAAGTAGTCGTACGTGCGATTTTGTGCTGTTTGGTAACAGCATGTTGTGCTTCTACACAACTTTTGAAAGTATACTTGGATGAGCTGCCTTTGCTGCTTCTTTGAGCCTGTCAACTGACAAATGCGTATACACCTGTGTAGTTGAAAGTGATTCATGACCTAAAAGTTCCTGTACAACACGAAGATCTGCTCCACCACCAAGAAGTTCTGTGGCGTATGTATGTCTCATAGCGTGTGGCGAGAGTGAGCTATCTAGTCCTGCAGCCGTTAGATACGACGAAAAAACCTTGCGCAAAGAATCCGCGCTCATATTATTTCCTCTTACGGAAATAAAAAGAGCCGAATGTGCACGGCCCGCTTTATCTTTCAACAAAAGCGTAGGTCGAGAAGACCTAAGGTACTTTTTAAGCCACTCGATAGCTGACTCATAGAGCGGAACAATTCGCTCTTTAGAGCCTTTACCAAAGAGTCGCACTGTTCCATTTTGCAAATCAACCTGTTCAAGCTTGAGAGACGCCACCTCAGAAATACGAGCTCCTGTTGCATACAAAAACTCAAGAAATGCTCTATCTCTAAGCCCTACCGCGGTTGAAACATCACATGATTCTAAAAGCCTATTTACATCGGAATCAGTCATAGTATGTGGAAGATTTCGTGGCGCTCGAGGATTGCTCAGTGAAAGAGCTGGGTCTGTGGCAATCAGTTTTTCTCGCTGCATCCATTTGTAAAAACCACGCAACGCAGATAAATGCCTATTTAGTGTTTTTGCTGAATATTGAGCCTGTTTAAGATAGGCCAAATAGAGACGAAGGCTTCTGTGATCAACCCGAGTTACCGCAACACCTTCCCTACTACACCACTGCTCAAATGCCAAAAGATCAGTCTGATATGACCTTAGGGTATTCTCGGAGAGATTCCTGACCTTACTTAAATACTCAATAAATTGTTCAACGTGACTTACCTGCGCTTTAGAAATGCCCACATTAACCACGCTTTACACAATCAAAGAGTTCATGGCGAGAGGCAAGATACTCATCAAAATCTTTATGAGCGCGCTCCGCCATCTTCTGACGGCGCTCGTCTTTTCTTTTAATGTGCTCGTTCAATGGCTCAAAAATTCCAAAGTTAACATGCATGGGCTGGTACTCTTTGGTGTTTGGATTTGTTGCATAACCCACAAGAGAGCCAAACGAAGTGGTCAAAGGAAGCCTGACTTCCTCTTTGCCCAATAAACGAGCATACATGTTAAGCGCAGCAAGCAATCCAGATGCTATAGCCTCAACATAGCCTTCTGTACCCGTAATTTGACCTGCAAGAATAGTAGAAGTTCCCGGAATTCCAAATGAGCCGTCAAGCGCATGAGGAGAGTCAACAAAAGAGTTTCTGTGCATGACGCCGTAGCGAACAAACTCAGCGTTTTCCAACCCTGGGATGAGGGTAAATACGCGCTTTTGTTCTCCCCAGGTAAGATTTGTCTGAAAACCAACCAGATTAAATGCTGATTTAGCTGCATTTTCTGCACGAAGCTGAACTGCTGCCCAGGGACGTTTACCCGTTCTGGGATCAATAAGTCCTACTGGCTTCAAAGCGCCAAATCTAATGGAATCATGTCCTGTTCTTGCCACTTCCTCAATAGGCTGACAAGCTTGGAACAAATCAGACTGCTCAAAATCGTGGCCAATAACACGTTTAGCTGCAAGCAGCTCATCAACAAATGTGTCGTATTCCTCTTTATTCATGGGGCAATTGAGGTAATCGCCAATTCCCAAGTCCTCATAACGAGATTGAGAAAATGCAATTGAATGGTCAATTGATTCATAAGACACAATAGGCGCTGCTGCATCAAAAAACGACATTCTGTTAGTTCCAACACGCTTAGAAATTGCTTCGTACAAGCTATCTGAGCACAGTGGTCCTGCAGCAATAACTGTTGGCTCATCAGATAACTCCGTGACCTCTGCATGAGTTACCGAGATGTTTGGATGATTTCTGATCTGCTCAGTAACAGCCTTTGAAAAATCTTCTCTGTTGACCGCAAGAGCGCCGCCTGCAGGAACAGAGTTTTCTTCTGCAATACGAAGCAGAAAACTACCCATCTTTTTAAGCTCAGACTTTAAAATTCCAGCTGCAGAATCTACCTTAGTGGACTTCAGAGAGTTGGAGCAGACCAGCTCAGCAAACATATCTGTGTGGTGTGCTGGAGAAGAAACAACAGGGCGCTGCTCAATGAGCTCTACAGAAACACCACGTGAAGCAAGCTGTAAAGCACATTCGCTTCCAGCTAAACCAGCGCCAACTACCGTAACTTTTTGTGTCATTGTTCACCTATCACACACTACGAATCCAAATAAAACTCTTTAGAAGGAGTATACCTTCCATCCGGTAATCTTTTTACCATTCCACGAGCTTCATAATCAGTAAGAGAATTTAACACGGTAAGTTCAATTGTTCCTGAACTAGGCAATCAAAATCTAATGAAATTGCAATGCCCAACGATGTCTCATCAGGAATAATTTGAGCCCCTTCAGAGATGAGTCTATTCGTACCAGCAGAAGCAGGAGAAAAGATAGACCCGGGTATTGCATAAATAGTTTTACCAAGAGAGTTAGCAAACTCAGCAGTACTCATGGTGCCTGAGCAAAGCCCCGCTTCCGTTACCAAGAGCACTTTACCTAATGCTGCAATGACCGCATTTCTTCTAGGAAAGGCATAACGTCTAGGAGGCGTTCCCCACCTGTCTAGAGAAATGACTGCTCCCCTTCCTTCTCGCGCTGCTTCAAAAAGCTCTGCAGAGGTAGTTGGATATGTCACATCCGCACCACAGCCTGCCACTACAACAGTCTTTCCACCAGCATTAAGAGAAGCCATACCCGCCATGTAGTCGCAGCCAAGAGCTCCCCCAGATACCACCACAATATTGTTATCAGCGGCGCATCTGCCAGCCATTTCTGCAATTGCCATGCCGTATGGGGTAGCTCTACGAGCCCCAATTACAGACATACAAGGTTGCTGCAAAACGCTTCTATCCCCCATTCCATAGATAATTTCAGGCGGATGGTTGAGCAGTAGCAATTCTTTTGGATAGTCCTCATCTTCTGATGAAATCTCCCATTTCTCCATTACTACTCCAAAGAACGAGACCTATAGGCAACCGCCTCAGATACGTCGTCTTTTGTCACTTTTTCATGGTGAGCAATGTCTGCGATAGTCCTTGCAACCCTGCAGGTACGCGTTATTGCTCTACCTCCTAAATGAAGTCCACGAGCAAATCTATGAAGCAGCTGCAATGCTGATTCATCAAAGCTCTCCACGTACTTTTGGCGAGAAGTGCCATCTACTCCACGGGTTTCTCGCCAAGAAGCAAAGTCTCTGCCAGAGACAACAAGTGAGCGCATACCAGCTGAAGTGAGTCCTAGCTCACCTTGAATTACTCGATCAGAAGAAGGTCGAGCCACATCACACACAATATCTATTCGATCCATTAAAGGACCTCCAATTTTTGATTGATACGTAGAAATCTTTCCTGGGGAGCACTTACAGGTGTGAGTTTTATCTCCAAAGTATCCGCAGGGACACGGATTTGCTGCAGCGATGAGCTGAAACTGAGAAGGAAACTTATAGATGCCATCCACTCGCGCAAGGCGTACATATCCATCTTCGATTGGCTGACGTAAAACCTGCAGTGTATTAGAAGCAAACTCGGGCAGCTCATCTAAAAAGAGCACGCCTTTATGGGCAAGAGAAATTTCGCCTGGGATGACAGGTCTGCCACCTCCAATCATGCCTGCTACAGAAGCTGAATGATGAGGGGACCTAAAGGGCCGTACACCTGCTTGAATAGAATCTGTTTCACACCCTGCTACAGAATGTATGAGCAATACCTCATCACGCTCTTCTTTAGAGAGCTCTGGGAGGATTGTTGGAATTCTTTTTGCAAGCATAGTTTTACCTGCACCTGGCGGGCCAATCATGAGCATCCCCAGGTTTCCTGTGGCTGCGACTACGATAGCTCGCTTGACTAATTCCTGGTCAATTACCTCTTCAAAGTCTAAATTCTCGCTGAGCATTGCTGTTTCAACAGCATGCTTGCGCTGAACCAATGGCTTACAGAATGATTGGTCTCTTAAACTCAAGTTGAGCAATGATTGAATTCCTATGACGTGACTCCAGTCAGAACCAAACAAATTGCAATCTGAAGAGGAGATCAGTTTCATTCCCAGTTTCTTAGCAAGCATTGCATACGCTGCCATACCTCTCACTGAAGAGATCTTGCCGTTTAATGAGAGTTCTCCAACAAACAGCCTGTTATGCACAATCTCTTGAGGAATCTGTCCAGTAGCTGCAAGAATAGCAACGGCTATAGGCAAATCAAATCCAGTACCTGTCTTACGATGGTTATTCCAGGTATACCTCCAGAAATACCTACCTCTACATCAACAGGTATTGCCTCAATTCCTCTAAGAGTTGCGGTATGAACGCAGATGGTAGCTTGACTCATTGCTCGTCCCAGCTAAATGCTCCAATTAAATGCCTTAGGCTTGCTGTGCTTGGAGCTACCAGATTAATAGCAACAACATCAAATCTAATAGAAGTAAGTGCTGGATGAAGCGCTGCATACATAAGCGCAAGCGTTCTGTATTTTTCCTGCTTTGCCCTATTTACAGCCAACTCAGGCATGATGCTATCGTCT
>JAHACE010000021.1 GCA_018376005.1 Atopobium sp.
CCAAGAGGACGCGCAATTGAGCGTGCAATCTGCGAAACCTCAAGCGTATGAATAAGACGAGTTCTATAGTGGTCCCCTTCTGGGGCGAGAAAAACCTGTGTCTTGTGAGCAAGTCTTCTGAAACTCTTACTATGCAAAATACGGTCTCTATCACACTGATAACAGGTACGGTACTGGTCAGGCTCCTCTGCAATCGCACGACCTTTACTTTGATCAGAAAAAGCCGCTTCAGGAGATAAGATTTGATGCTCGCGAGCTTCAAGATCTTCTCGTCTAATGGATAACATAGAACCTCCTTGTACCTGCATCTTTACCTCATAATAGCAGGATATTACTATCTAGCAAAAGAGGGCGACCGAAGCCGCCCTCTAGAGTTTGTTGCAGTGTGTCTAGAAGAAAACCTACTTAGTAGCAATCTTCTGTGGACCACCGTTAGCCTGAATCTTAGCCTGTGCTGCAGCAAGACGTGCAATTGGTACACGGTATGGTGAGCAGGAGACATAGTCAAGACCAAGGTTGTAGTACATGTGGATGGACTCTGGATCGCCACCAGTCTCACCGCAGACACCAATGGTGAGATTAGGATTACCCTTACGGCCACCCTCAACGCCCATACGGACAAGCTCTGCGACACCCTTATCAAGGGTTGCAAATGGGTTGGTCTTAACAATCTTGCGCTCAAGATAGAGAGGCATGAATGCGGACTCAACGTCGTCACGAGAGAAGCCAAGGCAAGTCTGGGTGAGGTCGTTAGTACCGAAGGAGAAGAAGTCTGCGTGCTTAGCAATCTCCTCAGACATGATAGCTGCACGTGGAAGCTCGATCATGGTACCAACTGGGATGTTGAGCTCAACACCGTACTCATCAGCAACCTGCTTGATGGTCTCCTCAACCTCTTCACGGACCTGGATGAGCTCCTCTTCGAAGCCAACCAGAGGAACCATGATCTCTGGGCGAGGGTCAAGACCAACGCGCTTGAGCTCTGCAGCTGCGCTTGCGATAGCGCGAACCTGCATAACGTTGAGCTCTGGGTAGACAAGGCCAAGGCGGCAGCCACGGAGGCCGAGCATTGGGTTTGCCTCCTGGAAGGCGTCAAACTTAGCGAGAAGAGCACGCTTTGCAGCGGCGTCCTTACCCTGCTCCTCATCATGAGCAATCTCAACGTCAAGCTCACGTGGGGAATCAAGGAACTCATGCAGTGGTGGGTCAAGAAGACGGACAACAACGTCTTTGCCGTCCATTACCTTGAACATACCAAGGAAGTCACCCTTCTGAGCACGGCCAAGCTGCTCAATAGCAAGCTGCTTAACGTCCTCAGAGTCTGCAAGGATGAAGTCCTGAATGAGGTGCTTACGCTCACCAAGGAACATGTGCTCTGTACGGTCAAGACCAATTGCCTCAGCGCCGTTATCAACGGAAGTCTGAGCATCTGCTGGGTTATCAGCGTTTGCACGTACGCCAATGACGCGACCACGGGACTCGTCAAGGCGGACCTCATCTGCCCATGCAAGGATGGTCTGAAGGTCACCAGAAAGCTCTGGCTGAACAAGCTCAACAGCACCAAGGATGACGTCACCAGTGGTACCGTCGATGGAGATAACATCGCCCTCGTTAACAACAAGGCCGGAATCAGCAACGGTGAAGCGCTTGTTAGCAGCGTCAATACGAAGTGTATCAACACCGCAGACACAAGGAGCGCCCATACCACGAGCAATAACAGCTGCGTGGCTGGTCTTGCCGCCGTGGGAAGTTAGGATGCCCTCTGCAGCAACCATGCCGTGGAGGTCATCTGGAGTGGTCTCCCAACGGACAAGAATACAAGGCTTGCCTGCCTCTGCAAAAGCCTCAGCGTCTGCAGAAGAGAAGACTGCAGCACCAACTGCTGCGCCAGGAGAAGCGTTAAGACCCTTAGCAATGGTCTCGTACTCAGCGTTAGGATCAAACTGTGGGTGCAGAAGCTGATCGAGCTGCTCAGGAGCAACGCGAGAAACAGCCTGCTCCTTAGTAATACGACCCTCTTCGTACATCTGAATTGCAACCTTAAGTGCAGAGAGAGCAGTACGCTTACCAACACGAGTCTGAAGCATCCAGAGCTTACCATTCTCAATGGTGAACTCGATGTCCATCATGTCTGCGTAGTGATCCTCAAGAATCTCAAAGACGTGGAAGAGCTCCTCGCCTGCCTCCTTGAGTGCAGGAACCTTAACGAGGTCTGCAATAGGCTCAGTATTACGAATACCAGCAACAACGTCCTCGCCCTGAGCGTTGATCAGGAAGTCGCCGTAGCGCTCGTTAGTACCATCTGCAGGGTTACGAGTAAATGCAACGCCAGTTGCAGAAGTCTCACCCTTATTACCAAAGACCATGACCTGAACGTTAACTGCAGTACCAAGCTCATCAGGAATCTTGTTCTGCTTGCGGTAAAGGATTGCACGGTCGTTCATCCAAGAACCAAAGACTGCCTGCTCAGCAAGGCGGAGCTGGAGATAAGGATCAGATGGGAAGACAGCGTAGCCGTTCTTGGAGACCTCTGGGTGCTCCTTAACGTCAACGTTTGCAGCAAAGATGCCCTTGAACCAAGTTACAAGGTCACGAAGGTCATTTGCGTCCAGCTCTGTATCAAGCTTAACGCCCTTCTCGGCCTTCTTAGCAGCAATTGCATCCTCAAAGAGCTGTCCAGAGACGCCCATAACAACGCCAGAGAACATCTGAACAAAACGACGGTAAGAGTCCCAAGCAAAGCGCTCGTTACCAGTCTGCTTAATGAGGCCCTGAACGGACTCATCGTTAAGACCAAGGTTAAGAACAGTGTCCATCATGCCAGGCATGGAGAATGGTGCACCAGAACGGACGGAGACAAGCAGTGGATCTTCTGCATCGCCGAGCTTCTTGCCCATGCGCTCCTCAAGGGTAGCCATAGCTGCGTCAATCTCATCAGTGACGCCCTCAGGCCAGACGTTGCCGTTATTGGAATAAGCAACGCAAGTTTGGCAAGTAATTGAGAATCCTGGAGGTACAGGCAGGCCAATCTTAGACATCTCTGCAAGGTTTGCTCCCTTGCCACCAACAATCCACTTTGCCTCTTCTACGGATGCGCCAGCGACCTCAGTAACATCGTTACCGGCGTGGTCCTTTCCGAAGCTGTAAACGTGCTTCTCGGACATAACACTCCAAACTCTCAAACTGTCACACGCAAAGCGTGCACCAACACGATTGAACGTAAAGACATCAAACCAAACAAAGTTGGTCTGTCCTCACATTCATAGTATGTTACCAACCTACGCGATTCATCTGAACTAAATAACGGTGAGCGGTCAATATCGACCGTTCACAGAATTATTTACAAACTTATGATTGCAAATTGTGAAATTCTCCATAAAGAAAATGAGCACCCAAAATGGATGCTCATTTAACTTTTTGATATTTTGAGGCGTCAGCACTCTCTTAGCGAGTAACTCCCTCAAAGAATGCGCCAATTGCGTGGCTTGGCTCTTCGCCGGTAAGCGTAGAAATAACGTTTACCGCTGGTCCCAGAAGATCGATTGATGGGATGAGGCGCTGATCAAGCTCACGACGAATCTCTCTTCTAAGAGAGCCATCTGCAAAGGTGTGGAAGACTGCACGAGGGCGATTCTCATCTTCATGCTCGTTGAAGTATGCACGAACATCATCAACGCTATGAATGTTTGGAACCCTTACAATCTCTACGGATTCATCGCCAAACTGAGCAGCGGCAGCCTTAACTACTGCAGCGCCAGTCTCTCCACGAGAGTCTGACAAAACGTAGACGATAGGCAGACCATCACCAAGAGAGTTGTTATCAATGTCAAGTGCGCTCATGCTGTAACCCTTTCAGTCAAGTATTCAGAAAGATACAAACATTTATCAATCTAAGCGTACCCTACTTTTTGCGAGAAAGCACACTAATATCGGCGACATTACTAAATACCTGGGCAAACTTGTTCAAAAGACGTAAACGATTTCGGCGAACGGTATCATTTTCATCCATGACAAGCACTTTGTCGAAGAAAATGTCAATTGGCTCACGCAGTTGTGACAGTGCAGAAACAGCAGCAGCATAGTCTGCACCAGCAAGAGCAGCAGCCACTTGCTTCTGGCCCTCTTCGCAGGCAGCGAGCAATGACATCTCTGGCTCAGTGAGAAGCTCTGTATCAACTTCTGTGCCAAGTGAAGCATCGCTGAGGTGGGCTGCACGTGCATAAGCAGTAGCAAGGTCCTCAAAGAGCTCAGGCTCGTTCTGACGCGCTTCATCAAGTGCGCGAGCACGCTGAAGGAACTCATCAGGATTGATAACGCCAATTGCACTGACAGCCTCAATAGCATCTGCAGAGATCTTCTCGTCCTTAGCAATAGATGCAAGGCGGCCAATAAAGTACTGCTCAACCTGAGACTGAACGGACTCGTCAACAGCAAGACCCTGCTGGCGGTAAAGCTCCAGAGAGCTTGCAATAAGCTTCTTGAGGTCAAGGTTGGATGTAGAACGGACCAGCGCAATGACGCCAATTGCTGCACGACGAACAGCGTAAGGATCGGAAGAGCCGGTTGGCGGCTCGTTGATAGCAAAGATGCCGCAGATGGTATCAAGCTTGTCAGCAATAGCTACAAAGCGACCAATCTGGCCACTTGGGAGCTCGTCACCGGCAAAGCGAGGACGATAGTGCTCGCGAATAGCTGCAGCTACATCGCTCTTCTCGCCAGCTGCCTCTGCGTAGTAGCCACCCATAACACCCTGCTGGCTGGTGAACTCGACAACTGCCTGGCTGACAAGGTCTGCCTTAGCAAGATGAGCAGCGCGAGCAGCAAGCTCTGCCTCTTCCTTGCTGGATGTCTCGTCGAGCGCAATCTCTGCAGCGAGAGTCTCCATACGCTGTGTCTTCTGCAAAACTGTGCCAAGCTTCTCCTGGAAGACAACGGTCTCAAGGCGCTGAGCAAACTCATCAAGCGTGTGCTTCAAGTCCTCCTCAAAGAAGAACTTAGCGTCGTCGAGACGAGCACGAACAACGCGCTCGTTGCCGTCAATGACGCGCTCGGCGCAAGATGGGTCTGCATTAGAAACCACAATAAACTCGCGAGTCAGCTTACCCTCAGCGTCATAGATTGGGAAATAGCGCTGGTTGGAAAGCATGGACTCAGTAATAATCTCTGAAGGAACGTTAAGGAATTCCTCGTCAAAGGTACCCACAAGAACCTGAGGCCACTCAGTTAAGTTAATGACCTCCTCAAAGACCTTCTCTGGCATATCAACGTGAGAGCCCGGACGAGCAGCCTCTACCTCTTTGATACCGGCGAGAATAACGTCTTTTCTCTGCTCCTGAAGCAAAACGCCAGCATCTTTAAGTACCTGCTCATAGACAGCTGGACTTGCTACCTCATGGTAACCAGGACCAAGGACACGATGGCCCTGGGTGGTGTTTGAGCTAGTTACATCAGCGTACGTAACAGGAACAATCTCTGAACCAAAGAGAGCGCACAGCCAGCGAACAGGACGAACGTAGCGCTCATGGAAAGAACCCCAGCGCTGACTACGAGGCCAATCAAGTGCAGAAATCCAAGAAGTTGCCAGCTCAGAGAGAATCTTTGTAGCAGGAACTGAAGGAATATTGAGCTCTGCAAAAACATACTCATGACCGTCAGTGTCTACACGACGAGTCAGCGCATCAGCGCTCACGCCGCACTTGCGAGCAAATCCCTCGGCAGCCTTAGTTGGATTGCCCTCTGCATCAAAAGCAATCTCTGCCTTAGGACCACGCTTGACCTCGGAAATCTCTTCTGTAGCCTCAGCAACGTCCTTTACATAGGCAGTTAAACGACGAGGTGTCGAGAGGATCTTAACCTCTCCAAATGACAAGCCAGAGTCTTTAAGTCCGGAAACGACAAGCTTATTGAACTGAGCAATAGCTTTCTGCAATGGAGCAGAAGGCATCTCTTCAGAACCAATCTCAAAAAGGAAGTCTCTAACCTCAGCCATTTAAGCCACCTCCTCCTGAGTAGTTGCTGCAGGTGCTTTCTTAGAAGCAACCTCCTCCAAATACGATTCACAGCATGCCTTAGCAACAGTGCGAACACGAAGAATATAGTTAGCTCTCTCAACAGCAGAAAGAGCACCACGAGAGTCAAGTAGGTTGAATGCATGGCTGCACTTCATAACGCAGTCATACGCAGGTAGTGGAAGCTTGCGCTCAAGGCAGCTGTGGCACTCTGCCTCATACTCGTCGAACTTCTCGCGCATAAGCTCAATGTTGGCTACCTCAAAGTTGTAGGTTGAGAACTCGCGCTCGTTCTCTAAAAACACCTGGCCGTACGTCATTGGCGTGCCATCTGGCAGGTAACTCCATACCAGGTCATAGACGGAATCTACACCCTGAGCATACATAGCAATACGCTCAAGACCATAGGTAATCTCAACAGGAACTGGGTCTACCTCAATACCGCCTACCTGCTGGAAGTACGTGAACTGAGTAACCTCCATGCCGTTGAGCCAGACCTCCCAGCCAAGACCCCAAGCACCAAGCGTTGGGCTCTCCCAGTCGTCTTCAACAAAGCGAACGTCGTGGTCTTTTGGATCAAGGCCAATAGCGGCAAGTGAACCAAGATAGAGATCTTGAGAGTCTGCAGGAGATGGCTTAATCAAAACCTGGAACTGATAGTAGTGCTGCAGGCGGTTGGGATTCTCGCCATAGCGTCCATCAGCAGGACGACGACAAGGCTGTGGATAGCAGGTACGCCAGGCATCGGGACCAAGTGAGCGCAAGATAGTTGCGGTGTGGAAGGTACCGGCACCTACCTCAGAGTCATATGGCTGCATGACTGTGCAACCTTTTTCTGCCCAGTAGTGTTCAAGGGTCAAAATCATATCTTGAAACGTTAGTGGTGTTGCGCCCATGATGTTCTTTCTCTCAAATGTCCGACGTAAGTACTATAGCCCGCGAGCATGATCAAAGGGCCAGAAAATAAACATTGCCTTAGAGGTCACGGTAGAAACCGCAACTGCTCCAAAATATCTGGAATCCAGCGAGTTTGTTCTGTTATCCCCC
>JAHACE010000022.1 GCA_018376005.1 Atopobium sp.
TGAAGCATATGTTGGTGTTGTAATCTCTGGTTTTATTATTAAGGCCTCAATCGAGTTATTACAGGGCTCCATTAAAGAAATTATTGGTATGCGTCCTGACGCTGCTCTTTCAACACTTATTTACAACATTGTGAAAGAGGATCCAGACGCAGAAGGCGTCTACGACCTTATTATCCACAGCTATGGCCCAGATAAATTTGTTGGCTCATTCCACACTGAGGTTCTTGATACCACTTCAGCTATTGAGATTGATACGATGAATAGGCGTCTGAGTACAGAGATTTACAAGCAGACATCAGGCAAAATAATCATTGCTGCTATTGGTATTTATGCGAGAAACACCACCGATAATCGCATTATAAAAATGCGTACTGAAGTAACTGAAATGGCTTTAGCTCATGAAGGTGTTCTTCAAGTTCATGGTTTTATTGCTGACATTGAAAATCAATTTATGGCATTTGACACTGTTATCGAGTTTGGTTATGACGGCAAACAAATTGTTCACGATATTATTCATGAAGTAGAAGCAGCTTACCCTGACATGAACGTCTCGGTTCTTTTGGACCGCGATACAAGCGATCTTTCTGAACATGAAGAAGACAGAGACTTGCACTAAAAGCAAGTAAATACATCCTAAAAAAAGGGGCGAGCCGCTGACACCCAGAGTCAGCGGCTCGTGTTCTACGCTCGCAAGAAAGGGAGAGGGTCTTTCTTCGAGCTACGGGAACCTGAATAAAGCAAGCAACTAAATTGCTTAAAAACATAGTAAGTTAACCGAGGGAAACTTACAAGAATTTTTTCAGTTTTTTTATCTAATTTCGTAAACTCTACAAAAAGTTAGACTAAGTTTACATGTCTATGGATTTTTATCTTATATCAAGAAAGTCCGAGATAAACATAAACAAAATCCCCCGCTCCGAATTGGTGCGGGGGATCAGGTCAGCGTACTCAGCTAGTAGTAGCTTATGCCTTTGCAACCTCGGTAAGGTTGGTAAGGATCTTGTCGTCCTTCTTATCCCACTTTGGAGCAGGACGGAAGAGCTGGAAGAGAATTGCTGCCAAGAAGATGAAGGCAATAACAGTCCACACACCAAAGGAACCAAGGACAAAGAACTCCCAGAACTGATTGATCATCAGGCCAACAATCCATGCAAATACGCACTGATAGCCAATAGCAAACCAGAACCACTTAGAGTCGTTCATTTGTCGACGAATAGAACCTACTGCAGCGAAGCAAGGTGCGTCAAGCATATTGAATGCAACAAATGCGCACATTGCACCAACGTGAAGAATGCCACCAGCATCGGTGAACATACCAGCAAAGCCAGACCACATAGTGACAGACTTCTCACTTGCATCGCCAAGGCCATAAAGAACGCCAAAGGTGGAAACAAGATTCTCTTTTGCAATCAAAGCAGAAATAGAAGCTACAGTTGCCTGCCAATTTCCAAATCCAAGTGGAGAGAAGATAAATCCAATAGAACCGCCAATAGCAGCAAGCAAAGAAAAGTCCATAACATTATCAGGAGCACCCTGAATACCTGGGAGATAGCCGAATACTCCATTTGCGCCGTCCCAGTTAGCCCAGCCAAAATTGGATAAAACCCAAATTCCAATTGCTGCAGCAAAAATAATGGTACCAGCTTTAATAATATACGCAGAAATACGCTCCCAAACATGCATTGCCCAAGACTTAAGAGAAGGCATGTGATAATCAGGAAGTTCCATGACAAATGGTGCTGGCTCTCCCTCAAAAGCCTTAGTCTTCTTTAGCATGATTGCAGAAATAACAATCATAGCTACACCCAAGAAATAAAAGGCTGGGGCAATCCACCAAGCAGTAGTTCCTCCAATAAGAACACCCATAATCAAGGCAATAATAGGCTGTTTTGCCGAACATGGAATCATAGTGGTAAGCATAATCGTCATGCGACGATCTTTCTCATTTTCAATAGTACGAGTAGAAAGAACGCCAGGAACACCACAACCAGAGGAGATAAGAAGTGGAATAAAAGACTTACCTGATAGACCAAAACGACGGAAGACACGGTCCATAACAAAAGCAACGCGGCTCATATATCCGCAGTCTTCCAAGAAACACAACATAACAAACAAGACAAACATCTGTGGAATAAAGCCAAGAACAGCACCTACGCCGCCGATAATACCGTCAACTACAAGACTGGTGATGACGGGGCTTGCGCCAGCACCCTCAAGAGCGCCGCGAGCAAGCGTAGGAATACCAGGGACATACATGCCGTACTCAGATGCCTCTGGCTCAGTAGCAGCGCCTTCAACAGCGGTCTTGAAGCCCGCAGCAGTTACGCCGCCCAGAGTCTGAAGTTCTTGACCTTCAGCAAGAATTGGGTTGCCGTTTGCGTCAAGCTGAAGAGGATTGTCGTCAGTATCAACGAAGTTGCCATCCTCATCATGAACTGGTGCGCTCAGAGCAACAACGTTCTTCTTGGCAGTCTCTGCCTCAAAGCTGGTGATAGCGTCAGAATCCCACTGTTTTGCGGAAATTGCAGCACGCACCTCAGTAGTATCAATGCCATCTTTATCAGCTGCGTTGAGATAAGCGTCGATCTGGTCACCATAGTGATGCGAATCAAAATCATCTTTTGCCTGACTATACTCTGCATCTCCGATGCCTAATACGTGAAAACCTTTGTCAAACAGATTATCATTGACCCAGTTAGTAGCATTGATGCCAACAGTAGAAATAGAGATAAAGTACACCAGGGACATAACAATAACAAAAATAGGAAGACCGAGAATACGGTTAGTGACAACACGGTCAATCTTCTCGGAAGTAGACAGCTTCTTAGGTGCCTTTTTGACACAAGCTGCCATTACGCCAGCAATCCACTCATAACGGTCAGACGTGATGATGGACTCAGCGTCGTCATCACGAGATTTCTCAACTGCAGAAATAATCTTCTCAATTTCTGCGGTCTTCTCGGCAGAAAGATTAAGAGGGGCAATTGCAGCTGCATCGCGCTCAAAGACCTTAATGGAATACCAACGAGAAAGAGATGCTGGAGCAAGGCCCTCGATTGCAGCAGCAATCTTGCCAAGAGCCTCTTCTACCTCTGGGGTAAAGCACTTAACACCCTCAGCAGGAGTTCCCTCCTGGCCAGCCTTAATTGCCGTCTTTACCAGAGTATCAATGTTCTTGTTACGAAGTGCGGAGACCTCAACAACCTCAACGCCAAGCTGCTTAGAAAGCTCCTTGGTATCAATGACGTCACCAGACTCCTTGAGCAGGTCAACCATGTTAAGACCAAGGACAACTGGACGACCAGCCTCAAGAATCTGAGTAGTCAGATAGAGGTTACGCTCTAGGTTAGTAACATCGAGAAGGTCAATGATAGTATCAGGGCGCTCGTTAATGAGATAGTCACGTGATACCTGCTCCTCAGGTGAATAAGGAGACAGAGAATAAATACCAGGAAGGTCGACAAAGGTGACGTCCTTATCAGCTCGCCAGTTTGCCTGCTTCTTCTCGACGGTAACGCCAGGCCAGTTGCCGACGTAACCGTTTGAGCCCGTAAGCTCATTGAATAGGGTGGTCTTACCGCAGTTTGGATTACCTGCAAGACCAATAATAGTCTTTTGTGCCATTAGGCTTCCTCTACCTTGTGAACGTCTACTACTTCAATGCTTGCAGCTTCATCCTTGCGGATAGAAAGCTCGTAGCCACGAACTGTGAGCTCAATTGGGTCTCCCAGTGGTGCTACCTTTTTGACGTGAACCTCAGTACCCTTAGTAAGGCCCATGTCCATGATGCGACGTTTCACGGCGCCTACACCCTTTAGCGCAGCAACCGTGCAACTCTCCCCCACCTTAACTTCTTTCAGAGTTGCCATAACCTTCCTTTCATCGAAACACGTATTAAAAGCCGCGGGTTTTACCAGCAGCACAATACAACAAAGTGTTTAGAGCGGAGAAACCATGATGTGCGACGACATCTGACGGTTCAGTCCAAGTCGTGCGCCCTTAACGCTGACAATAACGTCACCGTTGACACGTGAAATAACCTTTACCTCGGCGCCCTCAACAAAACCAAGTGTTGAGAGGTGCTGGCGAAGATCAGAAGCACCCTTAACCGTTACGATCAGCGCAGTCTCTCCCTCACCAAGCATGGCAAGAGGAAGAACTGGACCAGAATTCGCAGGACCCTGTGAGGTCTTTTCTGTATCCATGCATCCCCCAAAATAACGTAGGCAAACTAAGTTTGCTCTTTCGAACTTTTACTTCATTAGTATCAACTAAAAGTTAAGGTAATTCAACTTTCATTTAATAATTAAAGTAAAAAATAAGGCGAGAAACTCTGTCTACCAGTGGTTTCTCGCCTTGTAAATATTGCAACTTTATTTCAGGTAATACTAGGTTTACGTAAACATAAACGATTGTTTGCTCAAGCTTACGGCAAGCTATGTGACATCAGCCCGTATTCTGCAGACCTGCGGCAACACCAGACACGGTGCACAAAATCAAATACGTAATGTTTGCACGTTCCTCTGGAGTAAGCATGTCATCCCTTATACGAAGCTCAGACAGGGCATGCACCTGCGTAACCGAGAGAATATTAACAAATGGCAGACGCAAACGGATAACAGGACCAAGCACACGACGGTTCTCCAACGGCCACTTGTTCCCGGTGATGGCAAGGACCCACTTACGCGTGAGCGACATCTCGGAGAGAACCATCTCTGAAAGCTCAGGGCGATCACCCAGAGCCAGATAAAGCCTTGCAATACGAGCATCAATCTTGGAGATTGACATCTCAATGTTGTCGATAAACGTAGTGAACAGCGGCCACTCTCTATATGCCTCACGGAGGCGTTCGATATCCCCTACTGCCTCGCAGGCACTGCCCAGTCCGTACCAAGCAGCCAGGTTGATACGAGCCTGTGACCAGGAGAAAATCCATGGAATAGCACGCAAGTCATCAAGAGACTTGGCGCCCAGGCCACGTTTTGCAGGTCTTGAACCAATAGGGAGAAGACCAATCTCTGTCAGAGGGGTAACAACCGAGAACCACTCAGCAAAGCCATCGGAGTGAATGAGCTCCAAGAAACGCTGCTTGGACGCTTTATCAAGCTCAGAAGCGAGCGAAGCAAACTTCACGTCTGTCTGAGTATTCTTCTGTTCAATAGAAGGTGCCATCTGAAGCAGTGTTGCTCCAGCAACGGACTCTACGTGACGGCGAGCAAGCGTTGGGTCACCATAGCGAGCAAAAATAACTTCTCCCTGCTCAGTAAGTTTAAAGCGACCGTTGACTGAGCCTTTGGGCTGAGAAAGAACAGCACGGTTTGCAGGACCACCGCCACGACCAACTGCACCGCCACGACCATGCATCAAGATGAGGTCAATGGAGTTCTTCTCTGCCCACTCTGCCAAAGCAGCCTGGGTCTTATGCAGAACCAACGTTGCCGTAGTTGGACCCTCGTCCTTTGAGGAATCGGAATAGCCCAGCATGACCTCAAGCTTGCGGTCTGTCTGAGCAAGACGTGCCTGTACCTCAGGAAGCTGAATTACCTGTTCAAGTGTAGCAACAGCGTTCTCAAGGTCTTCAATTTGCTCAAAGAGTGGAATAACGTCAAGAACAGGAACATCCTCTTCATTTGCGAACGCAAGACGTGCAAGTTTGTAGACATTCTCAACATCCTGAGCAGACTGCGTAAACGAAATAATATAGCGACGAGCAGCGTTAATGCCGTTCTTCTTTTGAATTGATCCAATGGAGCGGAAGGTATCTAGCACCTCCTGCGTCATAGCATCAAGTTTGACGGGTTTCTCGGCAGTTGATGGGTGTGTCTCAATATCTGCAAGCGCACGCTTGTGCACCAAAGAGTGCTGACGGAACTCCATCTCTACCAAGTGGAAGCCAAAAGTTTGAGCCTGCCAGATAAGCTTCTGAACAGGACCGTAGGCAATACGGAAAGCCCCTGCTTGAGCCAGTGAATCCTGAATAACGCGCAGATCAGCAATAAACTCTTCAGCGTTTTGATACATCAGGTCAGCATTGCGCTCAATGGTGGCGCTGAGTCGGCCAGAAATGACGCGCATTGCCGCACGGTGCAACTCAGACCCAGCCTTATCAATAGCCCTAGAGGTCAGGGCCTGGCTCATTTCTACCTGCTGTGCCCAAAGATTGACAAGCGCAGGCGAAGCTGGAGTAGAAATACCATCAAGCGTCAGGCCTCGACTGACTTCCTTGGTAGCCCGAGCCAGTGCCTGCAGTACGTGTACACGGTACTTCTCGGCAACTTGGCGAGAAACCAGAGCGGTAACATTAGGGTTACCGTCGCGGTCGGAGCCAATCCAGCTACCTGGACGGAAAAATGGTGGGCAGACAGGCGACACACAACCAGCGTTTTCTCCCAGCACCCAGTTATCAAAGCGGCGATATACCGAAGGAACCATCTCAAAAAGGGTGGTGTCAAAAATGTTAAGGACGGTATCTGCCTCCTCCAAAGGAGTTGGCTTTTTATGACCGATAGGAGACGTACGGAATAGGCCGTCAATCTCTTGCAGCATGCGACGCTCGTTTTCCACACGAGCAGGACCGCCAAGCCTCTGACGCTCATCAAGAAGCTCTGAGATGGTACGGATTCGGCGCTCAACGTTTTTACGACGAGCCTCAGTTGGGTGCGCGGTAAAGACGGGATGGAACTCAAGACGATTAAGACGTGCTTTTGCCTCTTCTTCACCGCACTCGTCAATAAGCTGTCTATATGCAACGGTTATCTCATTGATAGGGTCTTCTGCAGAAGATGGATCAACAGAAGCCTCACGAGAGCGCAGGCTGGTAACGCGATAATTCTCTTCACAAAGATTTGCAGAAAAGCATTAAGCGATTCCTTCTCTGAATCTACTTTGAGTACCGCATTGATTGCCTCAAGCAGCAAAGGTGCGCGAGTTGTAGACAAATCATCTGGTCCAGCTTTAATTGCCTCAACCAACAACGTGTCAAAACTAGTAAGAAGATCTGGATTATACTCAGCAAGCACTTTTCTTACCAAACGCAAAAAGAAGGTAAGGTTATCGCGCAGAGGAGCTGGCGCTTTAAGCGCTTGAATAAGGGTACGAGCAGCAGCAATCTCATTCCCGCGTCGTTCAAGAAGCGACTGAGCTACTTCAGAAGTTGTTGCACCATCGATGGGTTTCTCGTCAAAAGAAGCATTGCTGGACTCTAGATTTGAATCTTGAGGATTGCCTGCCATGCTCATCCTTTCCCACATGACTCAGAATACGTACTATCTACCATACCCTTTTGTAACAATCTTCGCACGATTGTTTGTCAATCTGTTACCTAATGTACATCGTGGACTACAATCGAACCTCACTATGAGCTTGATGACTCGCGCACAAACGGGGGTCAACCTGGCATTGTGGTTACATGGTGGACCAGGCTTCTTTCTGCCGTGGTCTCTGGCGATATTGCTAATCAAGACGAGCAATATTTGGCACATCAAACGTCCCAGGATTATCTCTTCAATGCACTTGGACAAGGTGCCTGGGGTGCACTTTTCCCGCTTTTAACTGTTGTTTGCTCCCAGCTTGTTGGCATTGAACAAGCAGGACTTTTCTCCATGGCATTTGTTGTGGCAACGCTTTTGTTATTTATTGCTCAATACGGTGTTCGCACGTATCAAGTTTCCGACATAGCTGAACAACGTAGTTTTTCTGATTACCAGATTCAACGCGCAGCTACCGTTATTGTCATGGTACTAGCAGGTCTTATTTGGTGCTTCTTTAAAGGGTATACCGAGCCCATGTTTTCTATCTGCACGGGAGCTTTGCTTTTTAGGGCAGTTGACGGTATGGCTGATGTCTACGAAGGTCGTCTTCAGCAAAAAGACAAGCTCTACCTCGCAGGACTCAGTCAGGCTCTTAGGTGTAGTGCCAGTTTTATTCTCTTTACTGCTGTGTTGTTTGTTACCAGAAATCTTGTATGGGCAAGCTGGAGCATGGGTATTTGTGCCCTTATCACTCTGGTATTTGTTTCTGCTCCCCTAGCTATTCTTGAGACCGATAAAAGCGTGCGCATCAAACTTGCAAACATCAAAGATATCTTTGTGCAGTGCTGGCCTCTCTTTTTAGCACTTTTCCTCTACAACCTCATTGACTCGCTGCCAAAGTTTGCCATGGAAGGCACGCTTTCTTACAGCAATCAGTTGTACTTCAACGCGCTTTATTTCCCAGCTCACACTATTTTGATGATCTCTACGCTCATCTACAGGCCACAGCTCTTCAAACTTGCTAGTTTGCTAGAATCCTCAATTCATAATCCCGCTAATAAGAAACGCTTTGGCGTGATTGTACTTGCAATGTTTGGAGCCATTGCCGTAGTCACCATTGGTACCGCTGCATTTGTCGAGTTCATTGGCATTCCTCTTAACGGCTTCTTGTATGGCGTTGATTTTGAGCAATATCGTGGACTTGCACGCATTATGGTGGCCACGGGTGGACTTTGTGCTGCAATTGACTTTTTGTACCAGCTCATCACGATCATGCGAGTTCAAAAAGCCGTTACGCGCGCTTACCTCATTTCATTTGCTGTATCCATCCCCATTATCTGGATGATGGTCAGCTTTACTGGTCTTAATGGCGCAGTTATTGGCAGCTTCTCATCCATCCTTATCCTCTTCTTACTGCTCATCAGCGAATACGCCGTAGCACGTATGAAAAACTAGCAAAACAATTGATGCTTAAACGTAAAATCCCTCTGCTCCATACGTTAGAACAGAGGGTTTTTAATGCATATAGCGAGAAACCCGTCTGCTAGAGGGGTTTCTCGACAATGAGCTTAGAAGGAGCAAGCACCGCCGATAGTGCAAGCAGCTGCTGCGGAGCCGTCATCTGCATCATCGTTTGAACCAGAAACATGGAAGACCTCGGAGAGGTAGTTAATGATGTCGCCGGACTCATACATTGCCTTGCCGTCAATGAACAGACATGGAACCTGACGCTTGCCGCCAACCTCAATGAGGCGCTCACGAGCCGCGTCATCTGCAACGATATCATGCATAGGAAGCTCAATGTTGTTCTGCTCCATGAAAGACATTACCTTGTGGCAGTATGGGCAGGTTGGCTTATAGAAAAGCTCAAGATTCTGAGTAGCCATAAAAACTCCTTTGTTAGTAATTACTACTACTTTGTCTATACCCACCATAACGTAGTTGTTTCACATGGATTTAGATAGGCATAAAAATAGCCGCACAAGGCGGCTATTTAATAGTTGATGGTGCCAGCAACCAGGATCGAACTGATGACCCCCGCTTTACGAGAGCGGTGCTCTACCAACTGAGCTATGCTGGCGTGCAAAAGCGCGCTAACAACTATGAGCGCCAGCTGGGTTTGCTGCAAGCGTTAGAGCCAACACATTCATATCAAGAGCACGGGCCATAATAACCTCAAGAGCTGTGGAAACACCAACGTATGAAACGCCAAAGCTACGAAGCATAGCAACCTCTGCAGGAGTTTCAAAGTTTGGTCCCAATAGACCAGCAAAAACACCCTCGTTGAGCTCAATTTTGAGGTCATCCGCTACGCCGCGTGCAAGCGTTCTTAGATAAGGCGAGAAGGCATCATTCATATCTACAAATGGGGTCTCAACATCGCGAAGACCTGCCCACTCTGCAAGCGGATTGGTTCCA
>JAHACE010000023.1 GCA_018376005.1 Atopobium sp.
GCCCCGCGGTCTTCTCGCCAAACTGGCGTCAATGCACGACGGCGTGGAGTGGACGTTTAGGCCAATCTTCTCGTATTTGTCGCAAATGAAGGAAGAAGAGGCTGTTCAGCGGGGTGTCGCAAAGAAAGATGCAACAGGTGCCGAACTTGCAGATGCAGAGATCTCTGGCACGTTTTTCTCGCTCAAGGATATTCGCAGCCAGCTTGTTGCCGACATAAAAGCAAAGGCGAGAAGAGACGCGGACGACCCTGAGACGCCTGCTATGCTGCCTATTTCTAAAGATGAGATTCACAGAGCGTTTGCTAAACCGGGCATTGTCTCGCAGATGTACGACAAGTTTGAGACTCGCAGCGAGCAAGTCAGTATGTCCGTTGAGGTCAGAAATGCGCTGGTAACTTCTTCGCACAGAGAGCTTGAGGCGGGGACTGGTATTGGCAAGTCAATTGCATATCTGCTGCCTGAGGTGTTTTTTGCGCAAAAAAATGACGTTACCGTAGGCATTGCTACAAAGACAAACGCCTTGACTGACCAGCTAGTTGCTCATGACCTTCCGGCTCTTGCACGAGCGTTGCCAAATGGATTGAGTTTCTGCAGCTTAAAAGGATACGAGCATTATCCGTGCCTGTGGCGATTTGGATGCGTTGGGGATTCGCTGGCGCTCGGTTCCACGAGAGATGGTAACTATCAAAGCAGCGGAGTGCCTGCGCTCCAAGTGCCCGTATTACCCTCATGAGTGCTTTGTTCATGGAGCTCGTAAACGCGCTGGATCTTCAGATGTCGTGGTGACCAACCATTCTCTGTTGCTTAGAAACGTTGCTGCTGACGGAAAAATTCTGCCACCTATCAGGCATTGGGTAATTGACGAGGCCCATGGATTTGAAGCTGAAGCTCGCCGTCAGTGGGCAGTAGAGATTTCCGCCAAGGAAATGCGAAACGGCTTTGAGTTGCTTGGTGGAATTAAGTCCGGAGCCATTCATGCTGCTATGGTAGGCGCCGCTAATCTTGAGGACTCTACGCTGCTCACCGGTCTTCTCACGCGCTCTGCTGCCGCAGTTCAGCGAGCCATGGCAGCAATGGGCAACCTTATGGCCACCGTGCATGAGCTGGCTCCATTGGCCAAAAGCGACGGCGGCTATAACTCCCTTCAGCTTTGGATTAACGATGAGGTAAGAGAGACGGAGGAATGGAAAGAGGTCTTGGAGACCGCTTCCGTTGCCCTTTCTGCTCTTGAAGAAGCGGCGCTTCGTATAGGAAAAACCACCGAGGCGCTCATTGCATCAGCTCCAAACCTTGCAAGCAACTTGAGCGAGGCGGGGGTGTTCTTGAGCACCCTTCTGGAGTCTCTGAAGCTTATCTGCGAGGGAACAGACAAGAGTTACGTCTATTCAGCAAAGTTGACTCGACTGAAGCGTGATATTGGCTCTGAGGCTCTTGTGGCTGAGAAGCTCGATATTGGTGCAGAGCTGGCAGAGAAGTGGCTTCCTGAGACGCATTCCGTTGTGTTTACCTCGGCGACCATTGCCGTTGGTGATGATTTCTCGCATTTTGAGCACGCTGTTGGCCTGGATAGAGGCGCCTTTGAACACAAGAGTCTGCACTTAGACTCTAGCTTTGACTACGAGAATCATATGGCTGTCTTTGTGGCCGAAGACATGCCTGCACCAACTGATCCAGGTTACCTAGACGCTCTGGAAAAGCTGCTATACGACGTTCATGTTCAGATGGGCGGCTCAGTGCTGACGCTCTTTACCAACAGACGCGATATGGAGCGCCTCTATGAAGCGTTGGAGCCACGCTTGAGTGAGCAGGGTCTTAATCTTGCCTGCCAGGAGCGATCTTCTTCTGCACGTCGTGTTCGTGAAAAGTTCCTAGCCGAAAAGAACCTCTCGTTGTTTGCTCTTAAATCGTTCTGGGAAGGCTTTGATGCTGCGGGAGACACGCTTAGGTGCGTAGTAATTCCTAAGCTTCCGTTTGCAAGCCCTAATGAACCGCTGGTCAAAGAGCGTGAAGCGCGAGAAGATCGCGCGTGGTGGCGTTATTCTCTGCCAGAGGCAGTAATTGCAACAAAGCAGGCTGCTGGTCGCCTTATTAGAAGCGCTGAGGATAAGGGCGTTTTAGTGCTTGCCGATTCCAGACTGGTGTCCAAGCGATATGGCAGTTCGTTCTTGAAGTCGCTGCCAAACAAGAACTACCAGCGTGTCTTGACAAAGGACATCTCCGAGCAAATTGCCAAGTGGCGAGAAGAACACGACGCGTAGCAGGGCTGCAATCACCTGATTGGCTTAGAGCTGCTCTTCTGCAGCAAGCAAAGACGCAGCGTAAGTGCGCATTGCGTGCATCACGGCCTTGTCTTTGGTTGTTACTTTTCCCTTAAGGGCAAGCAACCGCTGTAGCAGCCATGTTCCGCCGTAGTAGGGGATAGTTGCTTTAATTTCTACAGCATTGCGCTGGCTTCCAACTGTTTTAAGTCCCGGCCACGAATAGTGCGTAAGAGCGGTTTTATCAAAGAAGGTAAGCTCTACCAGCTGAGACTTTTCTTGCATAGCAGAATCTTGCACGCGTTCCGCAAGCTTTCTGTGCTCAAATGAAGCGGATTGCGTTTCAATGCAGCTCATTCGATTGACCCTAAAGACCCTTTGCTGCTCTAGGTTTAAATCAACCCCCTCGATAAGCCACCCATTTTCTCCGTATGACAGCTTATAGGGAAGAACCTCTCTCTGGCTAATTGCAGTATCTCTATCACCGCGAGCTTCTGCAACAGACGCCTCAGAGCGATAGTCGAATGAAATAACTTGTGATTCTGCAATTGCATTTGAGCAGGTGAGGAACGCATCTACTTCTTTAGAGTGACTTTTGGAGACAAGAGAGACCGAAGACCCGTCCGGTGAAGAGCTTTTTGTATATGGAGGCTTCAAGAGGCTCCAAAATACACTTTCTTGGGGCAAAGCGAGAGCGGTAAAAGCCTCTTTAAGTGCCAAGGTTTCTTCATCCGTTAAGACAAGCCTGCGAGCAGTAAAGGGAGACTCTCCAACAAGTGTCAGAGTATCTTGGTCTCCCGTAAGGGGGAGGGGAAGATAGCCATTCTCGTCCGTGAGCTGCAAAAGCTCCATCAGAATAGCAGCCTCTTCAGAGGAGATGGCAAATCGTGACTGAACCGCGCTTAGCTCAACTGCGTCAAAAGACTCCCTCAATGCAGAAGCAAGCAGTATGAGCTTATAGACAGCTGACGATATGTTTTTTCTTCCAAAAGAGGTGTTTTTAACAGCCATTGGCAACCTCGCTTAAAGACCCTTTCCACTTTGCGAGAAGAGACTCTGGAGACCTTGGAATTAATCCATGAGCAAGAATCCAAGATAAAGCGGTGTCTTCATGAGCGTAAGTAACGGTCCACAAAGCGCCATTAGAGAGGAGCTCAACATCCCCTTGACCTTGCGAGAAATGTTCAAAAGCAGCGAGTATATTTTTGGGGACAAACGCGGTAAGCGTGTCTGCTTGCAATCCGAGCTGGAAATCAAGGAGTTTATAGTCTTTTGAATCAAACTCTTCTGGTATGGAGAAGGACTCATTTTTAAGAATCGCGGCATCTAAAACACGGTCAACGCGAAAAGTTTTGATGGAAGCGCTCTCAGTACCGGATGAAAAATCTTGGGCCACAAAGTATAGAAGTCCCTGTGAAACAAAGAAGTCCAGCACGCCCAGATGTTTTTGCTTAACTAGGTCCTGTGAGTTTGTGTAGGTGATGTTTACCAGTTGTTTAGAGCTGAGTGATTCGTATAGAACAGGAAAGACTTTGTTTTGGGAAGAAGCGCTGAGTTTTTGGCTGTCTGACTTACCTGAGTCCGAGGAATAAAAGTTACCCACAATTTTAGAGAGCGCGTTTCTCAATTTCTCTTGGTACACAAAAGTTGTATCAGTGAGAATTGCACTGCAGATTACAAGGAGCTGATTGGCATCTTCAGGGCTTAAGTCGTACGAGGAATTAAAGAAATTCGAGTCCGAAAGATAGAATGACTTTTCTTTTCCCGTTTTTACCTCTGTAATTGCAAATCCAAGCTGTTTCAAAACAGTGCGATCTCTTGAAAAAGTTCTTAAAGCAGAATCGGTAGATAAATCTGAGTAAATCGCTGCATATATTTCTGCCGAGGGTAGAGGTCCCTTTTGAAGTAGCAGCATAAATAGCGAGAAAATCCTCCAAGCACCCAGTTCATTATTACCTAGAGTTTGATCATTTGGAGTCATATCCACCTCCCGCTTTTTGCTAGTTGAACTCAAATCTCTCTAAACATATACGAAAGTTTTTGATATTTAGTGCAGAATTTCTAAATTTGGACGTAAAAATACACTTTAACCGCTATATTTCGATATAAGACGTATACTAATGACGTATATATGAAACCTGTCAGAAGACATGCCAACGAAGGACGTAGTATGGCCATCACACATGACTATGTTGACTATCTAGACGAGCAGATTGATATTGCTCCTGCCGGTAGCCAAGAGGAGCTTCAGGCTGCTCAAACCATTGCTGAAGAAATGAAACTTCACGGGCTTGAGGCAACCATTGAAGAATTTGACGCTAAGTCTATTAAGAGTCTTGGCTACTCAATCTATCTAATCCTCCTCTTCATTGGCGTTATTTTTGCAGGCACTGGTAATGCAGCACTCATTGCTTTTGGCGTTCTGCTTGTCGCTGGTTTTGGCGCACTTACGTGTCTCAAGTATTTTGGTAATGACATTCTGGGTTCATTTGGATCTTCCATCAGAAGCCAGAACGTTGTTGCTAAGCACGAGGCCACTGGTGAGCTTGTCGCAAAGGGTAACCGTCCAATCGTCATCGTTGCTCACTATGACTCCCCACATACAAACTTCCTTGTTGAGTCTCCTGTAGCAAAGTATGTACCACTTGTACAGAGGTATGCGCGTTGGTGTGTAGTTGCCGTGTTTGTTGCTACGTTTGTTCAGATTCTTCGTTTCCTTCCTGATCCAGTTCGTGTCCTTTTCTGGATTGTTGGTATTCTTGCAGCTCTTCCACTTGTTGCTCTTTCTGTCGCAACTATTGCAGAGCGTTTTGCACCTTGCACTATTGGCGCAAACAACAACAAGTCTTCAGTTGCAGCGCTTCTTGGTATTCTCGAGAATGTCCGTCCTACTGGTCATCGCCCCGAGGTTGTTCATCATTTTGCAGGAGATGCAGCTGCACTTATCCCAGAGCCTGATGAGGTGGAAGGCGTCCGCCACGGCGAGGAAGTTCTTAATTCGCTGGGCATTCTTCCTGAGGATTGCGAAGTAAGCTACGTTGCTTATGACACTACTGGCGCAAGCCAGACTGCATCTCTCGAGGATGTTGCAGAGGCTGTAAATGCAACAACAGAAGAAGAACAGACTGAGGATGCCTCTGCTGACAATACCGTTGCGTATGATTCTGTTGACGATGAGCTCAATGCAACTATGAAGCAGGTTCACGAGTCTGCTGATGCAGATGCAACGCAGGTACAGCCTGAAGCAACACATGAGCTCCATGCTAAGAACGATTTTGCTCGTCGTGCATCCCTCTTTGATCTCCCTGATCCTTCTGGCGATGCCGTCGATCCACTGGCTCCATCTTCTGAGCCAGCTCCTCACTATGTTCCAGCTCCAACATCTGCACCTTCTCCAGAGGTAGAAGACGAAGAGAGCCCATTCGACACCATTTCGGCTGATGAGGGTCTCACAGAGGCACAGGACGCAAAGACTCCTGAGGCAAAGCGCCGTTCCTTTAGACTCTTCGGTCGTAACGACGGACCATCAGATGATTGGAAGGGCGGAGCAGCACCATCTGCTGAGAATCGTGAAGAGACCGACTCTGAAGATGCAGCCGCTATTTCTGAGGATGATCTTCGTAATGCTGTTCTTTCACTTTCTGATGACGAGCTCATTGCACACGATATTTGGTTTGTTGCGCTTGGAGCGTCTGATTTTGACCACGCAGGCATGAGGGAGTTCCTCGCAAAGCACAGAACTGATATTCGCGGCGCTTTTCTCATTAACCTTGATTGTGTTGGTGCTGGTTCACTCTCCATCCTTAAGAATGAGGGAATTGGCAACGTTCGCCGCGCTGATCGTAGAATGACTCGACTCCTTTCTACTATTGCAACTGATCTTCATATCGATGTTGAGCAGAGCGCATTTGATTGGGGAACCACTGATGCAACTCCTGCAATGCAGAATTCAGTTCGTTCTGTTACCTTGATGGGCTTGAATGAGGATGGGCTTCCTGCACTTAGCCGTACCGCCGCTGATGTTCGCGAGAACGTTAATGCTGGTCAGTGTGCTGACGCTGCAGCTCTTGTTACTGAGCTTATTAGACGCTCATAAACGAACAAGAAACTAGTACAAATTTTTAAGAAAGGGCAGAGATTTCTGCCCTTTCTTTTTTGCGCTAAGACAAGGTTGCTCAACTAAAAGGAGCGTCTTATTTTTGCTGCAAATAAGTGGACACATCCAATAAGTACCGATCCTGCCAAGGCGAGTAAAAGGGGAACTGCGTAGGCATTGTCTGCCGTGCCCGGAAGATGGGGCCTAGGCGTCACACGAATAGTTTGTGCTTTAGAGTGACTATCGGTGTGCGAAGCAACTTTCTCACCATCTTTTGAGATGGTTTCGTAGGCGGTAACTTCTTTACCTTCAAGTGAGGCAGTCCTTACAGAAAAAGGAACCGCAGCTTCTCCCGATGAGGTAGGAGCTTTGAAGCGGACAGTTCCGCGAGCAACAGGTTCTGCCGTACCTTCTTGGAGCTGCTTTGTTTCATAGAGCTCTCCGGTAATTTCGTACTCTTCTCCTGGGGTAAGACCCTCGTATTTAATGTGATCAACAAGATTGAGTTTCTCGGCATATTCAGGATTTTTTGACCCTTCAGCATCCACAAGCATTGTTTGTAAAGAAATTCTTTCATCAATGAGTTCAGGTGCTTCTACAGTCTCTTCAGAAGTAAGAGTGACCGTTGGGTTCCATTCTTTGTTGAGAGAGTATCCTGCTGGAGCCGTAACCTCTTTAAGCGAATAGGAGCCAAAGGGAAGGTCTTTAACCGCCGCCTCTCCAGATTCGTCTGTTTCTACTGTGGTGACAACTTCGTGAGGAGCAACCCATTTTCCCTGG
>JAHACE010000024.1 GCA_018376005.1 Atopobium sp.
CAAGTTCTTTACTGCAATTTTTGTACTACTGGTAACGTCAGCCTTGAGTGTGGGCATTTTGTCTGGCTGCTCACAAACAGAAAACAAACAAGACCAGACAACATCCACCACGTCAGAACAAAAAGAAGAGAAGAAAGACGAGAAAAAAGAGGATTCTTCAAGCTCTTCTAGCTCCTCATCAAACAATTCCAACGCAACTGGCTATGGCACCTATCAGATTCCTGAGGGATTCAGCTTTGATAACAGCCTGTATCCAGATCTTCAAATTACTACGCAGGTTGATAAAGACAGCCTCTGGCCAATCATTATTCGCATTGAGGGTACAGCAGACCAGTTTGATTTGATGAGAAAAGCAACTATCGATGCGGCTCAGAGGGCTCAAGTACTTGAGTCTGCAGAAGAGATTGGCAACACTGTTGACCAGGCCCTCGCACATCCATCCAACTATAACCTGACTGACTGTGCAATTCTTACTTCTGCACCAGAGTCGTACCGTAAGACCTACGTTATTACGTTTACCGTAAAGAGCCACTACGAGGTTAAGAAGTAGTACGAATCGTACTGCTTATTAGCTTTGTTGTAACAAACATTGCTCCCAAATGGCGCTCGCTTGTGCGAGCGCCATTTGGGTTCATCTCATTTTTTATTTAAGCTCCGGATTCAGACGTGATAACCGCCTGCTGCAAAGCGCTAGCTAGCTTCATCTTTAGCCGCTAACTACTGCACCTTTGTTGTGGCGACTTTAATCTTTATTAATAATCTTTATTAAGGTCGCCACAACAGTCACAACAAAAGGAACTACAGTTACAAAAATGGCCCAAAAAGTGAAATACTGGTTCTCCCAAAAGGAGAAGTACGCTCAATCAAGGCAGGAAGGTTCCCCCTTGATAAGTCTTCTTGTCTGATGCTCATTGCTGCCAGTACCGGGGCTAGGATGAAATACATAAGTATAGGAAACCCGAACTGAATCATCCTTCCTATCGATCTAGCAGGGAAATATAGCATCCGCATCGGAAACGTTGACACCAGTACAAGAATTATATAAACCAGGCTGGGCCTTAAAGCGATAGGCACCCTTCCGAGGGTTGCTTTGATGTCAATTATGCTGCTTTTAATTAATAAAAACTTCATATTCACCCTTATTGATGTAATCCGTTATGTTTTCGGATATGTACCTATAGAACATAGTTTCAAGTACATAGTTTTTGAAATCCCATCCATCAACGGCGCCTCTTAACTTCAAGTAGTCCTGATGATATTCCTCAGCAAGCACGTAGTTATCCAGTGGCTGAACCTCCACGGCAAGCTTCTGACCAAAGAGAGACTCTTGTTCAGACATAATGCGGTCAATGACAAGCAGGTCAGCATCATTTGTGTAATAGATGCCCGTGCGATACTGTCTACCAATGTCGTTGCCTTGCTTATTGACTGAGAGGGGATCAATAACCCTAAAGTAGTAGCGCAAAATGTCATAGAGACTTACAACGGTCTCATCGTACGTAACGTGCACTGTTTCTGCATGATCTGTAGCTTTGACTTCCTGATAGTTGGTGTCCAAGGTCTTTCCGTTTGCATAACCAACGGTAGTTGAGCTGACGCCATTAATTCTGGAGAAGTACTCTTCAAGTCCCCAGAAGCATCCACCTGCTAAATAAATCTCTGCCATAAAAGTCTCCTTAGGCTGAATTGTTGTTATAAAAGTTTAAAGTGACTTCGCTTTACTTCAAAAACACCTTCTTTGCTTAAAGAAGATATTACTGCGCTCAAAGCGCTTCTATCTACACCAAGATAATCCGCAAGTTGTTGTCGGTTGAAGGGGTAAGATTTCTGATGATAATGTCCACGCCACCGCAGATGTCGCATGTTCTGGCAGTAATTTGACGCACGTCCAGCAGCAGAATTTCCGATTTCTCGGTAGCAACGACCGAAGTCAAAAGCGGCACGTTTCCAAGGGCCGCATACGCCTCTCCAAAGGTGTCTCCGGTATGAAAAGCTCCCATCACAGAGATATTGCCCTGAGCGTCAGATCCCTCAACGTGAATAGCGCCAGAGATGACAATGCCAAATTGATGCGCCTTGTCGCCAGCGCACAAAATGATCTCTCCAGACTCATAGGTGCGAACAACAGCACGTAAATGCTTTAAAAGAGCCTCTAGTAGCTCTGGTTTTACTCCTTTAAACACAATTGTGTTAAGCAAAAATGAGGGCTTGATGTCTTGCACGTTCATATGCTCTCCAAAAAATTCCTGGATAGAAATCATTTTGTTGTAATTACAACATACCTTATTCCACATTCCTGTAATCATGAAACCCAGAAGAGCAAATCTCTTCTCGCTATATGGTTTTATGGAGAGGAAAAATAGTGGATAACAAGATGTTCTGTTTCCAGTGCGAGCAGACCGCTGCTTGTACTGCATGTACCGGCGCTGCTGGCGTTTGTGGCAAGCCTTTTGACGTCGCATTTGCTCAGGACGAGCTCACCGGCGCTCTGGTTGGCCTTTCTCGCACCGAGCTTGCAGCTGGCAAGCGTTCTAACCGTGCTGACCAGCTGATTGTTGACGGTCTGTTTACCTGCATCACCAACGTCAACTTTGACAAGGGTGCTGTTGACGCAATTACCGCTCAGGTTCGTGACGAGAAGAACCGTCTAGCTGCAGAAGCTGGCGTAGAGCCTGTTGAGGATCTTCCACTTGGCGGCGTTTGGTCCGACAACGAGGACATTAGATCCCTCAAGTCCCTCATTCTCTTTGGTATCCGTGGTATGGCTGCTTATGCTTACCACGCACGCGTTCTTGGCAAGACTGACGACGCAGTTGACGCTTTCTTTGTAAAGGCACTTGCTGCTCTTGCTACCGAGTCCTCCGTTGACGTTTTGCTGCCTCTTACCCTTGAGGTAGGCGAGGTCAACCTCAAGTGCATGGCTCTTCTCGACAGCGCAAATACCGGCGCTTATGGCACCCCAGTTCCAACTGAGGTTCCTCTGACTATTGAGCCTGGTCCTTTCATTGTTGTTTCCGGCCACGACCTTCTTGACCTCAAGATGATCCTTGAGCAGACCGAGGGCACCGGCGTTAACGTTTACACCCACGGCGAGATGCTCCCAGCTCACGGTTATCCAGAGCTCAAGAAGTATCCACAGCTCAAGGGCAACTTTGGTACCGCATGGCAGAACCAGCAGAAGGAGTTCAAGGACATTCCAGCTCCTGTTGTCTTCACTACTAACTGCCTCATGCCACCTCGTCCTAGCTACAAAGACCGCGTCTACACTACTGAGCTTGTTGCTTTCCCAGAGCTCGTCCACATTGACGAGGATGCAAACGGCAAGAAGGACTTCAGCGCCGTTATCAAGCAGGCTCAGGAGCTTGGTGGATACGCTGAGGCTCAGGAGCTCACCGGCATCAACGGTGGCCACAAGGTAACCACCGGCTTTAGCCATGGTGCTGTTCTTGGCATTGCCGATAAGATCATCGATGCTGTTAAGCAGGGCGCTATCAAGCACTTCTTTGTTGTTGGCGGCTGCGACGGCGCTCGCCCTGGTCGTAACTACTACACCGAGTTTGTTGAGCAGACTCCTGCAGACTCTGTTGTCCTCACCGTTGCTTGCGGCAAGTTCCGCTTCAACGACCTTGACCTGGGCACTATTGGTGGCATTCCTCGTATTCTTGACGTTGGTCAGTGCAACGACGCTTACGGCGCTGTTCAGATTGCAACCGCTCTTGCAAATGCATTTGATTGCGGCGTTAACGACCTGCCACTGAGCTTTATCCTGTCTTGGTACGAGCAGAAGGCAGTATGCGTCCTTCTGACCCTGCTTCACCTTGGCATCAAGAACATCAAGCTTGGACCAACCCTTCCTGCTTTTGTCAGCCCTAACGTTCTTAACATTCTTGTTGAGAACTACGGTATTGGCCCAATCGGCGATGCTTCCGAGGACCTTGCTCAGATGCTTGCCTAATTGGCGAGAAACCTCTCTAGTCCTTTCCTTAAAACGCCTCCTAGCTATGTGCTGGGAGGTGTTTTTTGATCGTGAAAAATATTGGAAAGTCAAATGAGTATGGCTATTTCTGAAGGGTAATAGCACAATATTTTTTATGTTGATTGGGGGAGTATGAATAACTCAAATATTGATTACGACATCTCTGATGAGCAATCTATTATTGAATATGCTTCTAAGCTTGTTGGACATTCACTTCGTGAAGTTACCGGCGTTCAAGTTCTTGCTGACCATAAAAAACGTCGCGGTGCCTTTGGAAATGCAGTTGAAGAACTGTATTTTAAGTATCCAATCAACAGTGATTCAAATCCTGATTTTGCCGAAGTAGGACTTGAATTAAAAACAACCCCCATGAAAGAGAATAAAAAAGGTGATTTGGTAGCTAAAGAACGCCTTGTCATCACCATGATTGACTACAACAAAGTAGTTAATGAGACATTTGAAGATAGTCATTTTCTAGGGAAGTCTTCAAATATTTTATTGATGGCCTACAAATATGAAAAAGGCGCTAACCCTATTGATTACAAGGTAATTTTGGCAAACAAATGGAATATTCCTATTGAGGATTATGCTCAAATTAAACAAGACTGGGAAACAGTTGTTGCCAAGATCCAGTCTGGTCATGCTGAGGATATTTCTGGGTCAGATACTCTATATCTAGAAGCGTGTACAAAAGCTGCCAATAGTTCAGTTAGAACTACACAGCCTTATTCAAATGTTCCAGCTAAGCCTCGTGCCTGGGCATTTAAAGCATCTTATATGACTACCATAGAAAAACAGATGCTAGGTAACGGAGTATCTCAGATTAAAAGAAATGAATCTGAGCAAAAACTTTCGCTTATCGATCTTTTGTATAAAAGGTTTAAACCGTATTTTGGAAAAACGGAAGATCAGCTTGCAGCTGAGTTCAATATAAGTAAATCGAAAGATAAATGTGCACGTATCACTAAACATATTCTAGGTATTGCTGAAGACCAGAAAATTGAAGAGTTTGAAAAGGCTGGTATTAAGCCTAAAACGATGAGGCTTAAATCAAATGGAGTACCAAAAGAATCTGTAAGCTTTAAAGTCTTTGATTACTTTAAAGTTGCTGAGGAACCATTTGAAGAATCTGATTTATATCACGACCTTTTATGTAAATATCTATTTGTAATTTATAGAGAAAACTCAGCCAGTGATTTTGTTCTCTCAAATATTTTGCTCTGGCAAATGCCTGACTCTGATTTACTGTTCGCGGAACAATGCTACCTTCAGATGCAAAAGAATATTAAAGCTGGACGCGCTGATATAAGTGTCAAGGCGTCTGAAAATAAATGTTGTCATGTAAGACCTCATGCCAGAAACAAGCTTGATACAAAACCTCAACCATATGGAAAACCTGAGGTTAAAAAGTGTTTTTGGTTGAATAGCTCTTATCTTGCAGAAGAAATATCTGAAGGGTTATCTCTTAAAAATTAAGTTGATCTTCTTGGCTATCTGAATTAGACTGACTTTTTGTCTGGTTGATCGGTTAGTATAGTAAACACAAAATTGGTCCACAGCAGCGATAGGAGAAACGTGGCCAAAGCAATTACTGTAGCCGAGCTCTTTGCGGGAGTCGGTGGATTTAGACTTGGCTTAGAGGGTTATAAAGACTCTTCTAATAAAGCTAATAACCTGCCAAAAGCGGGAACGTTTAAAACTATTTGGGCAAATCAGTGGGAACCACCAGGATCTCCTACAAGACAGTTTGCCGCAAATTGTTATAGAACTCATTTTGGTAATGATTCAGTCGTAAATGAGGACATTAATAAAGTTCTTAATGAGTATGAGCAGGGTCTACGCGATATTCCTTCGGTCGATATGGTCGTAGGCGGATTTCCTTGTCAGGATTACTCGGTTGCTAAACCTTTATCTCAGTCGGGAGGTATTGAAGGAAAAAAGGGTGTTCTATGGTGGGACATTTACAAATTCCTAAAAATTCAACTAGATAAATCTCCTAAAAATGCGGAGTGGTGTCTTTTAGAAAACGTTGATCGTCTCCTTAAAAGTCCAGCATCTCAGCGTGGTAGAGATTTTGCAATTATTCTTAGCTGTCTTGCGAGCCTTGGATATTGCGTTGAATGGCGTGTGGTAAATAGTGCGGCATATGGCTTTTCACAAAGAAGAAAACGTGTCTATATTCTCGCGCGTAGAAATGCTAACTGGGAGCTTTCAGAACGCTTAACTTCAGGAATTATGTCCCGAGCATTTCCTTTTAATCCTGTTGGCAATATCTCTTATGTTGATATTCCAAAAGATCCGTTTGTTGCTACAAAAGACTTTAATTCTGAGCGATCTAAAACATCTCCGTTTTTTGATGCCGGTGTGATGGTAGATAACCATGTTATTACCTGTAAAATTGAAGAGGTTTATAAGGGTCAATTTAAAACACTGAGAGATGTTCTTTCTCCAGAGAATGAAGTTCCAGAGAACTACTTCATTGATAATTCACAGCTTTCTCGCTGGGAATATCTTAAAGGGTCAAAACGTGAAGAGCGTGTCAATAAACACACGGGTCAAACCTACTTCTACTCTGAAGGTTCTATGGCATTCCCAGATCTTCTCACTAATCCTTCAAGAACAATTCTTACAGGAGAGGGAGGAACAAGCCCTTCTCGCTTTAAACACATCATTAAAGTAGGCGAGAGGTATCGCAGACTTGTTCCTGATGAGCTTGACCAACTACAGGGTTTTCCTAAGGGCTGGACTAATACGGGAATGAGCGATAATAATCGTGCATTCTGTATGGGAAATGCTCTTGTTGTTGGTGTGGTAAATCGCATCGGAAAAGAAATCTACAAAGAATTGTAAGGTCAAGGCGTCTATCTGGATTTGATAGACGCCTTTCTTATAACCAAATTGCTTCACGAACCTCGAATATTCGATTTATTAAAGAACGTTCAAGAATGACGCTCTTCTCGATAACAGAATGTGGCATAATGCCACTATCAAAGTAACAATTAATGTTAGTCATTAGTAGCATTTAACAGAGGGGTTTCTATGGCTAAAGTTGCAGTTATCGGTTGTACCCACGCAGGCGTTTTTGCCACTTCTTCAATCCTGGGTGCGCACCCAGATTGGGAGGTTCACGTCTTTGAGCGCAATGATACAGTTTCTTTCCTGTCTTGCGGCATTGCTCTTTGGGTAGGTGACCACGTAAGCGATCCTAACAAGATGTTCTACAGCTCTCCAGAAGCCCTTGCAGAGGCTGGCGCTCACGTTCACATGACCACCAACGTCACTTCCGCAGACGTTAAGACCAAGCACGTTGCTTGGGAGGATCTCAAGACGGGACAGACTTTTGAGGACGACTTCGACTACCTCGTAGTCACCACTGGCTCTAAGCCAATTGTTCCACCACTACCTGGCATCGACGGACCTCGCGTTCTTCAGTGCAAGAACTGGGCTGATGGTCGTCGCATTCACGACACTATGGCAGAGTCCAAGTCCGCTATTGTCATCGGCGCTGGCTACATTGGTGCCGAGCTTGCAGAGCAGCTCTCCGAGCGTCAGAAGGCAGTCACGCTCATCGACATGCTTCCTCGCGTTCTTGCAAAGAACTTTGACAAGGCAATCACCGATCAGGTTGAGGCTGCATACAAGGAGCACGGCGTTACCCTTGCACTTGGCGAGAAGGTCATGAGCTTTGAGGACAATGGTGATTCTGTCACCGTTGTTACCGATAAGGGCTCCTATACTGCAGATTACGCAATTCTGGGCATTGGCTTCCTGCCTCGCACTGACCTCTTTGACGGTCAGCTTGATATGCTGCCTAACGGCGCTATCAAGGTTGATGAGTACATGCGCACCAGCGAGCCTGGTGTCTTCGCAGCCGGTGACTCTGCTTCCATTATCTTCAACGTCACTGGTAAAGAGGACTACATTCCTCTGGCAACCAACGCTGTTCGCCAGGGTCTGCACGTTGGTCCTAATATGCTTGAGCCAACCGCTGCTTATGCAGGTACTCAGGCTTCTAGCGCAGTTCAGCTCTACAACTACTCCATGGCTGCAGCAGGCCTTACCGTTGAGGGTGGCAAGGTTCGTGGCTACGAGTACGATTCCGTTTCTATCACCGAGAACTACCGTCCTGAGTTCATGCTGACCACCGAGCCAGTTACC
>JAHACE010000025.1 GCA_018376005.1 Atopobium sp.
TGGTGACGCACTGTTCTGGTTCACCCTTGTTCCAATTACTGCTGGTATTACCTCTAACATGGCAATTTCCGGCAATGTCTTTGCACCATTCTTGTTCCTTATCATCTTCAACATCGCACAGTTTGCTGTACGTTATTGGCTGATGAATCTTTCTTACAAGATGGGTACTGACGCAATTACCCTGCTCACTGAGAACGCAAAAGAGTTCACTCGTGCTGCTTCTATCCTGGGCGTCTTTGTTGTTGGCTGCCTGGTTGTCTGCTACGGTGGAACCAAGCTTGGCGCTGGCGCAAACATCCCTAACGGTGAGACACACAGCGTCGTTCTTTCTCAGGTAACTCTTTCTGACGAGCAGCTCGCTTCTGGTCAGTATGACAAGGCACTCTTTGCTGAGGGTTCTTATTCTGACTACAAGAAGAATCCTGAGTCCGTTAAGTTCATCGGCGGCAAGACTGCTGACGGCAAGGACGGCACTACTGCTATTGCTCCAGTCGGCAACGGTGTTAACCTGGTAACTGTTGGCGAGGAAGTTACTTCTCCTGTCTCTATTGACATCCAGAAGATCCTCGACGGCGTTTGCCCAAAGCTTATCCCATTGGCTCTTACCCTTTGCCTGTACTATCTCATGGCAAAGCGTAACTGGACTCCAATCATGTGCATCTGCCTGCTTCTGGTAATTGCACTTCTTGGTTCTGGTTTTGGCGTTCTCCCATATATTTGGGGTTAAGTAAGTGTGACGGGTGTCCACTTAGTGGGCACCCGTCTTTTATAGGAGAGTTTTGATGACAACGTTTATGGGAAGACAGCCACTCTACGAGCAGCTAGCAAATATGCTGCGCTATCGTATTGAGAACGAGATGGATCCAGACGATCCACTTCCTTCTGAGCGTGAGCTTTCTGATTCCTATGGACTTTCTCGCACCACGGTAAGACTTGCCCTGCAAGAGCTTGAACACATGGGGCTCATTTATCGTCAGCGTGGCCGCGGTACCTTTGTTGCAGACGTCAGGCTAATAAATTCTTAGCCCAACATATGCACGTTATTCTTGGCGAGAAACTCTTCCGCATCAAGCGTTTAAGAAGTGCCGATGACGTACCTATGATGCTGGAAGTAACGTATCTTCCAGTTTCACAGTTTTTCTCGCTCACTGCTCATGATGTTGAGCAAAAATCTCTCTACCAAATTTTTGAAGAAGACTACAACATAAAGATTGGCGTAGCAGAAGAGGAGTTCAAGGCTTCAATTGCTCGCTCAGATGACGCCACTTTATTGCAAATTTCTGAAGGTTCGCCTGTTTTGAGTCTTACACGCACCACGTACAATGACAGAAATATCATTGTTGAGTTCACACTAAGCGTGGCTCGTGCGGATCAGTTTAGATACAAAATTGTACATACACGCAGTTAAATAACTGTGAGAAGGGATATCAATGTTTAAGAAGAGCCAAGAAGAGCTAAAGGCATTAGGCGCTCATATTACAACTGCCGAAATTAAGCAGCAGCCTGAGCTTTGGGAATCTACCTTTGGCATTTATCAGGAGAACCTTTCTGCAATTAAAGAGTTTGTCGAGCGTGCTCTCAATCTTGGCGAGGGTCGTCGTACCCGCGTGGTCTTTACGGGTGCAGGTACCTCGGCATATGTAGGCGATACCATTACTCCGTATCTTCGTTCTCATGGCGAGAAGAGCTCTTTTGAGTTTGAGTCTGTTGCAACTACTGATATTGTTTCTGATCCTTATGGCAGCCTTGATCCAGATGATCCAACGGTCCTGGTTTCTTTTGCACGCTCTGGTAATAGTCCAGAGAGTCTTGCTGCAGTAAATATTGCTCGCAAGATTGTTAAAAATCTATTGCTTATCAATATTACCTGCGCTCCTGAAGGAAAACTTGCTGTTGAATCCGCAGGTAAAGACGATACATTGCTGCTTCTTATTCCTGGTGCAAATGACCAGGGCTTTGCCATGACCGGCTCTTATAGCTGTATGACACTTCTTGCAACGCTGGTATTTGATAGTGCTGATGACTCACAGAAGAAGGCTTGGATTTCTGATGCTGCTGAGCTGGGTAGGCAGGTAATTGAGCGCGAGGAAGAGATTGCTGAGTGGCTCAAGAGCGATTTCAACCGCATTACCTATTTGGGTTCTGGTCCTTTTGTGGGTCTTGCTCATGAGGCTCAGCTTAAGATTTTGGAGCTTGCAGCTGGTATTAATGCAACGTCGTGGGATTCCTCGATGGGATATCGCCACGGACCAAAGTCGTTTGTCGACGAGCACACCCTGGTGTTTGATTTTGTTTCCAATAACCCTTATACGCGTCAATATGACCTGGATATTCTTGACGAGATTAAGGGAGATCAGATTGCTGCTCTGACTATTGGTATTGAGCAAGAGGGGGCAACAAACTTTACGGGAAGAACGTTTAGTCTTCCAGTATTTACAGAGCCTCTACCAGCACCTTATTTGGCTCTGCCTTTTGTAATGGTTGCTCAAGTGGTGGCACTCTTGAACTCAGTTCGTGTCAATAACAAACCGGACACACCTTCTCCAACTGGTCAGGTTAATCGAGTGGTTAAGGGTGTTACAATTCACTCACTATAGGAATTACTAAGAAGGGCGTGCCTATGGCGCGTCCTTTTGAGAATGATTGAGGTACGTATGAGTACATTTGCAGTTAAAGCAGATAAGTTCTTTTTGCCAGGAGCAACTTCTGGTCCAGGATATTTGCTTGTAGAAGACGGTGTATTTGGTCATTTCACTAAAGAGAAGCCAGACTGCGAGATTATTGACCGCACTGGTTCTTGGGTGGCACCTGGCCTTGTTGATACACATATCCATGGCTTCCTGGACCACGATATTATGGACTGCGATCCTGATGGCGTCATTGAGATTGCTCAGGGTTTGCTCTCTAACGGTGTAACTTCTTGGCTTCCAACAACACTAACCGCAAGTGTTGAGCAAACTGGCGATGCTTGTGAGTCCGTTGCTGATGCAGCAGAGGGAATTGCGGCAAACGGCATTGACGCTGCTCGCATCCAGGGCATCTTCCTGGAGGGACCTTTCTTTACCGAGAAACACAAGGGTGCCCAGAATCCTGCGTACTTCCTTGATCCAGATGTAGAGGTCTTTGATGAGTGGCAGGAGCGTGCTGACGGCTGGATTGCCAAGATTGCTATTGCTCCAGAGCGCGATGGTGCTCCAGAGTTCTGTGCAGAGATGGCAGACCGCGGTGTTCATGTGGCACTTGGTCACTCCGATGCAACGTATGAGGAGGCTCTTGCCTGCGTAAACGCTGGTGCAGACATCTTTGTTCACACCTATAACGGCATGAGTGGTCTTCACCACCGTGAGCCAGGTATGGTTGGTGCTGCAATGACCACCCACGGTACCTATGCAGAGGCTATTTGCGACGGCCATCACCTTAATCCTATTGCAGTCCGTGCTCTGGTAAATGCAAAGGGATATGACCATACCGTTCTTATTACAGACTGCATGCGTGCAGGTGGTATGCCTAATGGACAGTACAAACTTGGCGATTTCCCTGTTGTTGTTGAAGGCGGAACTGCTCGTCTGATGGATGAGTCTCATAGCCTTGCTGGTTCAATCCTTCGTCTGTTTGAAGGCGTGAAGAACGTCTTTGACTGGGGTATTGTTTCTGCTGAAGAAGCGGTTCGTATGGCTTCAGAAAACCCAGCTCGCTCTTGTGGAATTGATGATGTTTGTGGCTTCATCCGTCCTGGATATGATGCTGACTTTATTGTTGTTACAAAAGATCTTCAGCTTGAAGAGACGTTCCTTGGAGGAAAGAGCGTTTACAAGGCTTAAGCAGCAAATCTTGAGTAATGCAAACTAAAGGAAGCCTATGGAGTTCTATTCCCATAACTATTTAATTCACCATGCAACAGTATTTGACTGGACTCAGCTTGTTCTATTTGGCCTTGTTGCACTTCTAATGATCTTCTCGCTTGTGCATTACATGCGCGATAGAAAGAATTCTAAGTATCGTGAGCTGGCGCTTATTGCGCTGTTCTCATTAATCTTTCTTGGACTTCTACAGCTTGATCGTGTGCTAGAGGTTAATCAGGCAAGTAAGCACTATGAGTCAATTGTTTCCTCACAAGAAAGCTTCGCTCGACGTCTTGAGGTTGATTTTGACCACGTGTACGTTGCCTTTGATAGCCAGGGAAATCCCTCGTATCTTGAGGTTGACGGTAAGTATTATCACGTTTTGAAAAATACCGAGAATGACTATGTCATTGAACAGATCAATCTCATTGGTAATGATATTAAGCATGTAGAGGAGTAGATCGATGAACTTTTATTTAGAAGTTGCCATTAAATTGTGCATCGGTCTTTTCTCGCTTGTTCTGGCAATTAACGTCAGCGGAAAAGGAAACCTAGCACCAACTGCAGCAATTGACCAGGTTCAAAACTTTGTACTTGGCGGCATTGTTGGCGGCATGATCTACAACAGTTCAATTACCATTTTGCAGTTCACCCTTGTCCTGCTTATTTGGCTCATTATTGTCATGGTTCTCAAATGGTTGAGAACAAACAATATGCTGGTCAAGCAGTTGATTGATGGACGTCCTGTTATTGTTATTGATAAGGGCAAGCTGCTTGTAGACAACTGTAGGTCTATGGGTCTCACTGCCTACGATGTGTCGCTGAAGCTTCGCCAGGCAGGAGTGAATTATATCTCAGACGTTAAGCGTGCCATTCTTGAGCAAAATGGACAGTTGATTATTGTTAAAAAAGGAGAAGAGAACGTTAGATTCCCGCTTATTACTGACGGACAAGTTCAGACGAACATTCTTGAGACGCTGGACCTGGAAGAGAATTGGCTTGAAAGAGAACTTGAGCATCAAGGTTATAAGTCTGCTTCAGAGGTTTATTTGGGTGAGTATAATAGTGGAGCTCTGATTATTACTCCGTATGCGGAGAAAGATCAGTAGCTTAGCAAGAGATAAAACAGTTAACCTGTTTATTCCAATTCCGTTTGCGGAAAAGATAAGAAATTTATCGTTGACTTGAATTGGAATATGTATACTAAGGCTAACTTTTAGAAAGCGGACTGTCGGATGACAGCCCGCTTTCGTGCTAAAGGGGAAGCATGAATGCATGTTCAGATGATGAGAAGTGAGTAGAAAGGCAAAGAAGTGAGGAGAAACATGGGTTTCTCGCCATGTTTTTATGCTTGGTAGCGAGGACAATCGCACGATTTTGTTTGAAGAATTTGGCACTACACCGTATTGGTTTTTATAGTTTTGGGAGATGTAACATGAATTTGAATCCAACCGTTTCTCGTCGTAGCGCACTTGTAGCTTCCGCTTTTGGCGTGAGTGCTATTCTTGCTGGCTGCAAGCCTGAGGCTCAAAAGCAAGAAGGAGCTTCTGATAACAAAGACCAGAAGAAGCTCAGCATTGTTGCAAGTTTTTATCCTATGTATGATTTTGCAAAGCGCATCGCTGGCGATCATGCTGAGGTAACATGCCTCGTTCCAGCAGGTACTGAGCCACATGATTGGGAGCCATCCAGCAAGGATATGAAGACTATCCAGGAAGCAGACTTCTTGATTTACAACGGTGCTGGTATGGAGCACTGGGTCAAGGACGTACTTGATGGACTTGGTTCTGGCACAAAACTTACAGCAGTTGAGACCAGCAAAGACGTCAAACTTCTTGAGCTTGAAGAGGACGATGATCACGATCATGAGGAGAAGAAAGACGACCATGATCATGACCATGACCATGGCGGAACTGACCCTCACGTTTGGCTGAGCCCTCTGAATGCAAAGATTCAGATGAAGAATATTTGTGAAGCCCTTTCCGAGAAGGACTCTGAGCACAAGTCAGAGTATGCTGCCAATCTTGATAAAGCAAATGCAGACTTTGATACGCTTGACAATGAGTTCCATAAGGGTCTGGATTCACTACCTAACAAGACCATTGTTGTTTCTCACCAGGCATTTGGTTATTTGTGCGAGGCTTATGGTCTCACTCAGATGCCTATTGAGGGTGTTGAGGCAGATGCAGAGCCAAATGCTCAGGAAATGAAAGAGATTACTGAGTTCGTAAAAGAGCATAATGTAAAGGTTATTTTTACGGAGGAACTGGTAAGTCCTAAGGTTGCTCAAGCAATTGCTGAGGCAACAGGCGCTCGTGTTGAAGAGCTTAACCCACTTGAGGGACTTACTGATGACGAGCTTAAGGCAGGCGAGGATTACCTCTCTGTTATGCGCGAGAACCTCAAGGCTCTTGAGGGCGCTCTCGCGTAGTGTGTTGCCAGCTTAGGCTGGATGTTTGGAGGACGTGTTGCAGGAAAGTCAGATAGCCGTTTCGCTTCAAGACGTGAGTTTTTCTTACAAGAAGACGCGCGTCTTAAGCGATGTAAATTTAGACGTTCATCAAGGAGAGATTTGCGCGCTTATTGGTGATAACGGAGCTGGTAAATCTACGCTCTCTCGAATTGTGGTGGGTGAGCTTGAACCTACAAGTGGTAAGTCACTTCTTTTTGGAACGCCCTCGACTCGGTTTAAAGACTGGGAGCGAGTAGGCTATGTCCCACAGCTCCCTTCAGAATCGGTTAATCGCTTTCCTGCAAGCGTCGTCGAACTAGTAGATGCAAGTCAGTATGCTCGTGCCAAAAAGGTGAAGATGAGCGCAAAAGAGCGTCGCGAGCGCACGCTTGAGGCACTTGACCTTGTAGGTATGACTGATTTTTCCACGCGTATTATTAGGGAACTCTCTGGAGGACAGCTCCAGAGAGTTCGTCTTGCCTGCGCGCTGGTTGGAAACCCATCACTACTTATCCTGGACGAACCTACAACTGGTCTTGATAAAGAGAGTCGCAATCATTTCTATAGCCTAGTGCGAGAAGCCCATGCAGCTCGAGATCTTGCGGTACTTATTGTTACGCATGATCTTGCAGCTCTTGATGCGCTGGCTTGTCGAGTTGTTGAAGTTGCTGACCACAAAGCTACAGAAATTGCAGGTAGGGGTCACGGTCATGATCACTGTGCAGTTCATGGCGCTCATTGCGATCTTGATTCACACCACGTCCACGATCATAACCGTGGAAAATTGGATGATTTTGCACTGAATGAGTCCCTTGGTCCTGCGTCCGACGTTGTTCAAGATGTCCAAGACTCGCATGAGAGGAGGGCATAAATGTTTGAATACGTATTTATGCAGCGAGGAATTCTTGTGGGAATTCTTCTGGGAGCAATTATCCCGCTGGTAGGCGTTACGGTTGTATTGAAGCGCCTTTCTATGATTGGCGATGCTCTTTCGCAGGTATTGGTCTAGCAGGTGTGTTGTCAGGTTTTGTTCCTAACTCATCAAGCTTCAATAGCTTTATGTTTGGCTCTATTCTCACGGTAAGTGAGCAAGAAGTTCAGATGATTGTGGTCATCAGTGTGCTTGCAGTTGCATTCTGCTTCTTCCTTAGAAAAGAACTTTTCTTGATGTCTTTTGATGAGCGTCATGCCCGTTGTGTTGGTGTACCCGTAAGTCTTATTAACTTTGGCTTTGTTATCGCGGTAGCTTTGGTGGTTGCTGTAGCAGCAAGAACGGTTGGCTCACTTATTGTGTCGTCCATGATGGTGGTGCCTGTTGCCTGTGCTTTGCAGATTTCCCGCAGTTGGAAGCAATGTTGTCTGTATGCAAGTACCGTGGGCATGCTAACCTCACTTGGTGGACTGGTTGTTTCCTATGAGCTTGGCCTTAAACCTGGAGGAACCATCGTTCTTCTCGCGGTTGTTACGCTTTTGTTTATCTTTCTGGTAAAAAGGGTTGTGCTGCTGCTCAACAGAGAGGGTGTTCGTGGTTGAGAAACACCTGCACAGCGCTGGTAGAGTTCACTCCCGAGCTACAACTTGAACGGCAGTCACTGCTCAGTAGGGAAGTCGTCCGCCTAACGAGACTAGGCTTTTAAGTGGATTGCACAGAGAGAAAACTGCGCAATCAACCGAGGTGGTACCGCGGAAATTTTCCGTCCTTGGGCATATGCTCAGGGACGGTTTTCTATTGAAAGGGTAATTACATGGGAATGTCTGAGGAACTCTCGGCAATTCGCGAGCAGGTACTTGAGGGAATTGCTAAGGCAACAAACCTTGAAGCGCTTGAGAAGGTACGCGTTGCATCAATGGGTAAAAAGGGCTCTCTTACAGCAATTATGCGTATGATGGGTCAGGTTCCCGCAGATCAGCGCCCTCAAATGGGTCAGCTTGCAAATACCGTTCGTGCTAACGTTGAGACCGCTATTCGCGAGCGTCAGCTTGCCTTAAAGCGAGAAGCCCTTGAGGCTCAGCTTAATGCTGAGGCAACTGATATTACCCTTCCAGGTCGTCGTCTGAGCCCTGGTACTCAGCACCTCATTGAGCAGGTACGTGAGGAGATGGAAGACATCTTTATCAGCATGGGCTATACCATTGAGACAGGCCCTTATGTTGAGACCACCTACTACAACTTCACAGCTCTGAATGCTCCAGAGGACCATCCAAGCCGTTCTGGTAAGGATACGTTCTACGTAGTGGATAATGCACCAGAAGGAAAGGAATCGCACGTACTGGGCGAGTCTGACGTGCTTCTTCGTACGCAGACTTCTGGTGTTCAGGTACACACCATGGAGACAAAAGAGCCTCCTATCTACATGATTTGCCCTGGTACGGTATTCCGTCCTGACACAGCAGATGCTAACCACCTGCCTCAGTTTACGCAGATGGAAGGCCTTGTTGTTGATGAGGGAATCACCTTTGGTGACCTCAAGGGCACCCTTGATCACTTTACTCGTGAGATTTTTGGTAAGGACCGCGCTACCCGCTATCGTCCTCACTTCTTCCCATTCACCGAGCCAAGCTGCGAGGTAGATGTTTCTTGTGGTGTTTGCCACGGTGAGGGCTGTCGTTTCTGCAAGAACACGGGCTGGCTTGAGATTCTTGGTTGCGGCATGGTTGACCCTAATGTCTTCAAGTACTGCGGTATTGATTCCGAGAAGTACACAGGCTTTGCCTTTGGCATTGGTGTTGAGCGTGTTGCAGCGCTCCGTTATGACCTTCCTGATCTGCGCATGCTCATCTCTGGTGACCAGAGAGTCCTGCGTCAGTTCTAATCATCGGCGTCTTATTAGAAAGGCAATCACATGCGTGTATCTTATGAATGGCTGAAGACGCTCGTTGATCTTCCTCAGGACCCAAAAGACCTTGAGCGTGAGTTTGTGCGCACCGGTACTGAGGTTGAAGCGGCAGAGCGTGTTGGCGCAAATCTTGACCATGTTGTTACTGCTCAGGTTGTAAGCAAAGAGCCTCATCCTGATTCTGATCACATGTACGTTACCCTGGTTGACGTGGGCAATAACAATGTAGATAAGGACGGAAATCCTGTTCCTCTACAGATTGTTTGCGGTGCTCAGAACTTTAATCAGGGAGACCACATTGTTACCGCAATGATCGGTGCGGTACTTCCTGGAGACTTTAAGATTAAAAAGTCCAAGCTGCGTGGTGTTGAGTCTTGCGGCATGAACTGCTCTTCTCGCGAGCTTGGTCTTGGCGATGACCAGAGCGGCATTATGATTCTTCCCGAGGATGCTCCAATTGGTGTACCTCTTACGGATTACCTGGGCATGTCTGATGTAGTTCTTGATTGCGAGATTACCCCTAACCGCCCCGACTGCCTTTCTATGACTGGTATGGCTGTTGAGGTTTCTGCAATGTATGACACTGACGCCCATATTGAGCTTCCACGTGTTACGTCTGAGTCTGGCGCAGATGCATCTGAGCAGGTTGATGTTACCATTGCTGATCCTGAGCTCTGCTCAAGGTACACTGCTCGCGTGGTTCGAAACGTCAAGATTGGCCCAAGCCCTGAGTGGCTTGCTCGTCGCGTTACGGCTTGTGGTGGCCGCTCAATCAACAACGTTGTTGATGTTACTAACTACGTGATGTACCTGACCGGCCAGCCTCTGCATGCTTTTGACCTCGGAAAACTTACCAAGGAAGATGGCAAGTACCACATTGTGGTTCGTGCTGCAGAAGACGGTGAGCACATTGTGACGCTTGACGGAGAAGACCGCGAGCTCACGTCCGATATGACGGTCATCACAGATAACGGTAAAACTCCTATTGCACTTGCAGGTGTTATGGGTGGCCTGGATTCTGAAATTACCGAGAATACCGTTGATGTCCTTTTGGAATCCGCTGTCTTTGATAACGGCCACATTAGCCGTACCAGCAGAAACCTTGATCTGATGAGCGAGGCTTCTATTCGCTACGAGCGTCTTGTGGATCCAAACGGTTGCGCATCTGTTGCAGATATTGCAGCAGCACTCTTTGAGGAGTGCTGTGGTGCTGAGGTTTGCCCTGGTATTGTTGATGTATATCCAAAGGTAAAAGAGGCAGTAACTATTACGCTTCGCCCAGAGCGCGTTTGCTCTCTTGCAGGTGCTCAAATTCCAGAAGAGTTTATGGTTTCTCGCCTTACGCGCCTTGGCTGCAAGGTTGCTCCAGCAGACAACGGAGAGCTGAGCGTTATTGCTCCTACAAACCGCCCAGATCTTACGCGCGAGGTTGACCTTATTGAGGAGATTGTTCGCCTGTGGGGTGAAGGTGATATTGAGGCTACGCTTCCTGCTGCTCGAAACCATGCAGGCGGTTTGACTTCAGATCAGCGTCAGATTAGAAAGATTGGCCGTACGCTGCGCTCCCTTGGCCTCAACGAGACAAAGTCATATTTGTTTGCAAGTCCAGATGACCTCTCTAAGCTTGGTATGAGCGAAGAGGGAAGAGGCGTCCCTGTAAAGGTTATGAGCCCACTTGTTGCTGACCAGTCTGAGATGCGTCGCTCCATTGTTCCAGGTCTTCTGCGCTCTATTGCATACAACCTTGCTCATGGTGTCTCTAATATTGCCATGTATGAGCTGGGTCGTGTGCTCTTTGGACATAAGGATAAGAGCCAGCCAGATGAGCCAAGCTATGTCTGTGGCGTATTGGTTGGTCGTCCAGCAGATGACGCTTGGAATGCTAAGTATCCAGCCTACGATTTCTTTGACGCCAAGGGTATTGTTGAGGGCCTGCTTGAGGCACTTCGCATCCCTAAGGTTCGTTTCCGTGTAGCTGAGCCAGAGCAATACGGTTGGCTGCAGCCTGGTCGCGCTGCTGAGATTCTTGCAGGTAGCGAGACAATCGGTTGGGTTGGAAACATTCATCCTTTGTCGCTCCAGAACTTTGACATTGAGGTTCCCGTCATCGCCTTTGAGATTTCTGTTGCGTCGCTTTTGCGTCTTTCTCAGAAAGACCTTCCTATTGTGGAGCCTCCAACCTACCCAGGTATCTCCATTGACCTGGCAATTGTTGTTGACGAGAGCGTCACTGCAGAGCAGCTAGTTCAGCGTTTGAAGTCTGCTGGTGGCAAGCTCCTATGCGACATCAGACTCTTTGACGTGTACCGCGATTCGCTGCGTGTTGGTGAGGGCAAGAAGTCCATGGCCTTCTCGCTTACGTATCGCGCAGACGACAGAACGCTTACTTCAGAAGAGGTCGAGAAGACCCACACAAAGCTTGTGGAGAAGGTTCTTCGTTCTACCGGCGGAGAAATTCGCGGATAAGCAGGTAATTGTAGTGCCAAGTTGGAACGTACATATTGCTCATGCTGACCGGCTCCTTGAGAAAGGAGCCGGTTGCTTGGGTGTAGATAT
>JAHACE010000026.1 GCA_018376005.1 Atopobium sp.
AAGCTGTCTTGCCTGGGAGTTTTCCAGTGCTTTATTTGCAGACGCTACAGCAGCATCGCGTTTCTCGGTAACTTCTTTAAGCTGAGCCTCGGCGTTTTTGACACCACGCTGCGCCTCAGAGATTGTCTTTGAGATATCATCTAGCCTGCCTTTTGCTGTGGCAGCAACTTCTTTGTAAGGCTTAATCTTTGCTTCGTCGTCAACTTTTTGCTGTTCAAGCTTCTGAATAAGCTGGTTTTTCTTAACCGTGAGAAGATCCACTTGCGTAGATTGATCGCTCATGACCTGAGCGGTTTCTGCAAAAATTTTCTCTTGCTCAGCGATAATCTGGTCAAATGAGCTCTGTACGTAGTCTCTGTGTTCTAGATCTTGTTTGTCTTGAGCAAGGTGTTCTTGCATCTGCTTAAGCTCTTGCTTTGCAGAGTTTGTCTCTTTGGCAGCGTTGTGGACTTCTTTGGTAGCCTGGAAACCTTCTGCAACAGCGGTTGTGGCGCTCTCAAATGCGCTGCTAACACCTTTTGCTACAACCTGAGTAGTGTCCTTGGCAATCTTTTGAATGTCCTGGGATTTGCTGGGTTCAGGTGTGTCTGCAGACTCATTCTGCTCATTAGAAGTGGTTACTTGAGTATCTATCGTGTCCAATTCCTCAGGTTTTGAGTTTTGGATATCGTTTTCAGCCATGGTGAACCTCCTACAAGAGTTCCGACTTTTTATTTTTACCCTGTTTTTGAGCAAATCATAGTCTAATTTGGTTCTTTCTGGAAATAAGATTGGATATAATACGTTATGTTTTGGCTCGTCCAGCATCCGTCTTTGTTTCTGAGGCAAAGAAGTTTGAGAGCAACGTCACCATCAAGAATGTTGACAAGGACTCCGCACCAGTTAACGCTAAGTCCATCATGATGATTCTTGCTGCTGGCCTTGGTACTGGCACCAAGATTGAGATTGCATGCGACGGCGCTGACGAGCAGGCAGCCCTTGACGCTCTCGTTGCTCTTGTTGACAGCGGCTTCGGCGAGTAAGTTTCTAACTTACATAAAAGTGCACGTTAAGCCCGGCTCTGCCGGGCTTTTTTCAAAGAGAGGTTAGTATGACATTTGTTGCAACATGGCTTGTAACTACTGTTGCTACGTTGGTGGCCTGCACCTTAATTCCAGGTCTAACTATTGTGGGAGGCTCGTGGGCAGGTCCTATTCTGTTCTCGTTAGTACTCGCAGCAGTCAATACGGGCATTAAGCCTGTTGTTAAGCTACTCTCATTGCCTATTAACGTGCTGACCCTAGGTATTTTCTCGCTCTTTATCAATGCTTTTATGCTTGAGCTTTCAAGTTTTATTTCTAGGAATTTGCTGCATGCGGGCGTTGCTATTGATTCTTTAGGCACCGCTATCCTGGGATCAATAGTCATCTCAATTGTCTCTTCAATTGTGATTAACCTTACTGGTCTGAAGAAGGAGAACCTTTCCTAAGTTCCTTCTGGGCTTTATCAAGCTTGGCAAAACTTTCCGAGATAGCAGAGGTAATCTGAGAGATCTGCGATGACTCGGTAATGTTTTCAATCAACGATGTTGCGGATGCATTGACAAGCGAACTAAGGAGGTCAAAGAAGACCTCTTTGGTTTGCTTTTCTGTTTTAGTGAGTGCCGCAACAACAGGCTGTAAGTTTGCGGGCGAGCTAATAATGTCGCTGAAATAGACTGCTCCGCCTGCCGAGAGGGCGTCAAAGAGCTCGTTAGTAAAGTGCTCACGATCAGAGAGCGGGAGTTCTTTATACCAGTTGCTAAATGCCTCGTTAATCTTTTTACATTCCGGCTGGAAGTCGTCAGCAAACTCAAAGGTATTGCGAGAGACTTGCCATGAAACGCCGTCGTGAGCCATCATGCCTGTCTCGGAGCTTTTTACGATGAGCTTTGGAACAGCAGGATCATCAAAAATCATGCCCACTACACTAAATTCAGGCAAAATTCTGATGTATTTATCTCCAAGCACCTTGTGGGCTGTGGTGGGAAGAATTTCTGGACACATGTTAGGACCATCGTTGCTCCAGACGCGATCAATTGCGCCGAGTAGTTCTTCAGGACAGACTGTTGCTGCGTATGCCGCAAGGTTGCCGCCCTTAGAGTGGCCACCAACCATAACATTTGCGCAGGTAGCACTATTACCGTCTGCAAGGTGCTCGCGAATACGTTTCTCAAGGTATAGTGCCGCCGACTTATCAGCGGACGTAACCTGGAAGCTAAGGTTAAGGTTTTCTCGCCAGCCAACGAGCGTGCCGTCAGTTCCTCTAAAAGAAACAAACATCTGTCCTGTAGGAAGATAGGCGGTAAATGCTGCAAACTGCAGGTTTTTCTCGACATTAATGCGGTCTACATAGCGACCAAGTTCAATGTTGGCAAAGCGGGGAGCGTTGACCAGTGCTTCAAGGAAGGTTCCATCAACGCGAGAAAATCCCGTGATAAGAGACGGGTCATCTTTAAGTTTCTTAAGCATTTTGGCGCAAGCGTCGCCAAGTTGAACGCGCTTCTCGCTACGTTCAGAAGGCACGACGCCGCCAAATCCCAGATAGGAAAGGATTGAGAGAATCAGGTTATCGACGTTGTTAAAAGGGTCATTCTCAAACGTCAGATCGCCGCGCCAGTGTAGATAGTCAACGACATTTGCCATGATGCCTCTTTCCTGCTGGTACTTTTCGTATACTAAGCATAGAGGAAGTTTGATTAATTTGGGGAGAAGCCCGTGGAAAAAGCTACAGTTTCTTCAAAAGCAGTTACTGTTAAGAAGCGCTTTGTTTTTGCAGATGTTCTTACCATTCTGGCAGGTATTGCTGTTGTTATGCTGCATACCTCTCTCAACGTTTTTTCGCTTGCCCACACAAAAACTTGGGCCTTCTCTTTAGCTCTGCAAGCTGCATTTATTTACGCGGTACCTATCTTTTTCATGCTGAGTGGCATGAATCTGCTTGGGTATAGAAGTAAATACTCTACAAAGACATTCTTTATGAAGCGTGCAAGAAAGACGCTGATGGCGCTCATTTTTGGAAGCGTTGTGGTGTATTTGATGTACGTGCTTTTTCCTACAAAGTTTTGGGGCGCTGAAGAGATTGCTGCAGGTGCTAGCGTTGCTGATTTTGTAAAGCGCTTTATGACTAACAATATCAATAGCACTCTTTGGTTTATCTATACCATTTTGTATCTGTATCTTTTGACACCTGTGCTTTCTTTGGTAGTTCAAAAGAAAGAAACCCTGCTCTATGTTATGGCGCTTACGCTCTTTGTGAGCTTTGGTCTGCCACTTCTTGAGTTTATTGGTGTGCGTGGTATCTATTTTGACCAGCTGTTTAGATGGGCTGCTTTTAACAGCGATGGTCTTTTCTATTATTTGCTTGGTTATTACATTAAGACGTATTACGACGAGCTTCCAAAATTTACTAAAAACAATTTTGTGCTTGCCGTGATTTTCTTACTTTCTTCCGCGGCTATGTTTGGCTGGGGTCTTATTGCTAACAACTTTGGAACTCCTTTGACGCCTGAAATGACGTATCAGAGCTATCCCATTTCCATCAGAAACTTCCTCTGTTTAGCACAAGCGGCATCTTTGTTCTTGTTTGTGCTGAACCTTGAACCAAGTCTGCAGGAGCTTTCCGATGGTACCAAGAAGCGCATCAGCACGGTATCTGCTGGTGTTTTAGGAGTTTATCTGTTCCAGATTCCTGTTATTAACTTCTTGGGACTAAGACTTGGTCGATTCCCATACAGTTTGCTTGGAAATGCTTTTGTACGAGGCATCTTTGTTTTTGCAGTCACAATTGTTGTAGTTATGGCGTTCCAATGGCTGATGAGACAGATCAAGCTGAAATTATCTGCTAAATAGGCGCTCTATTTCATCAGAGAAATTGAGTTGATATTAGAAACAATTTTAGCATCATATAAAATATGCTTTATATAAACTGAAGGAGTACAGAGATGAGCTCTTTTACGTTTTTTAAACATAAAGATTTTTCTAATAACGCATCTGAGAATGTAACAAAAACGCCACACCTGCGTGCATTCGATCCCGCTAGAATACTAGGCTTTTGTCTGCTTAGTTTAATCTTTGGATTTCCTTTTCCTGTGATTTTAATTCCTAGTGATGATGTTTATTGTAATGTGCCATTGGTTTCTTTTGTAATGTGCATTTTTGTTGCTTGTGTCTTTGATAAGGCGTATCGCATTCTTAATGACGGAACAGTTCAAAAAACAATTAAAAGTCTATGTTTGTGTCTAGTTATTTGGTTGATCTCTGCTCTATTTATTTACTGTTTAGCGTACATAGATTTGGGTTTAGGTGGAAAAATTGTCAATACAGGTATAGGTCTTTTTGTATTTATCTGTCTTAGTCGGATTGTGATTCGTTAATAAATAGACCTGCATAAAAATTTGAACTGCCTCCCATTTCTTGGACATAAGAAATGGGAGGTAGTTCATATGCAGGTGATTATGATTCTGCAGCATGTTAGCGTCGGCTTTTAGGCCTGGCGCACAAAATAGCGCAGCTTTGGTAGGTTCTGCTGAAGAATTGACATGTTTCTAATCAAGAGAGCCAGGCAGCTAGGCGGTTGCACCGCTTGATATACATTTCTATGCATAAACTTAACCTAATATGCTTAAACATGAATAGACTTATATAAGAAATTTAACTATCGATAAATTCTGTATCTACGGAACACACCTAAGTCAGATATTCTGCTCAGATGCGGGCATTTTACACATCTAATGAAGATATTCTGCATGATTGGGGTATTTTCAGCGTAATGTATACGCCTTTTTAACAGATTATCTGACTTAGGTGTGTTTTGAACTGCCTCCTATTTCTCGTGTCTAAGAAATGGGAGGCAGTTCAATTATGTAGGTCTATTTTGAAGGTTTTGGCTTAGTTTTGACTAGCGACCAGTAACAAGCGTGAGCGTTGCTTCTCCAGAAGCTTTTGCCGTGCTTACGTCAACGTCAATGACGCCTGGTAGATTGCTCGCAATTTCTACAATTTGAGACACGCTAACTTCTTTAGAAAGTTTTCCGTTTACGCGTTGCTCAAAGAGGGCGCCTGCAAGTACACCACGCATATGTTTTGCGTTATGCGATACAACACTGCGCTTTCCCGTACCAGGATCTTCTCGCTGTACGACAACTTGCAGCAGCTCGCTAGGGTGCTTTGCCGAAGGCGTCCACATCTTTCTGTATTCACCCGAGCGACAATCTACAACTATCTGATCTTTTAGGGCGGCGTTTAACAGGGGATTAAGCTGCTTTTTCCAGTAAGTTGCAACGGTACCAACGGTGGGAAGCTTGATTGAGGCAGATAGTCTATAGTTGGGGAGAAAATCGTGCGGTCTTACAACACCCCAAAGACCAGAGAAAATCATGATTTCTGAGTTGAGGATATCTGCTGGTAATGCGACCGTTTTCTGCGTGTTTTCTAACGTAACGTTTTCAAGTGTCTGGTTGAATTTTGCAGCCTCAAATAGCACGCCGGTATAGAGGTTGAGTGCGGTTGTGGTTGGAGCTTCATAGACGTCTAGGTTGTCGGCTATGTCACCAACGGTGTTAGGACCAATTTTAAGCACCTGAGCTGCGTTTGCGTGAGAACATACCTGGTGTAAGTCCTTGATGAGTTCTTCTCGACAGCTGGTAAGCTCGGAGCCAAACAAAAGCGATGAGAGATCAAGAGAAGGCCCCGAGGTGGGGGCGGTTTTTCCTGACGATGGTGGAAGCAAAATAATCATGAAAATCCTTTTGATGAGGGATTTTTAGTTGTTGTTTAGTTTGATTCTAATTTATGTCCGGTGTGCGTGGTAACTTTAGAAGTAAGAAAAATCGGAGAGGTGACGTATGGGCTTGCTTCTGTACAAACAACAAACAGGTGCTTTCTTATCAAACTCTATTCAAGAGCAGCTAAGGGCTTCACGTGAGAGGTGGGGGTCTGTTCAGCTTATAGTGCCTTTTTCCGATACTGTGTTGTTAGTTAAGAGGCAGCTTGGAGCCATCCAAGAGCTCTCTGTTGGCGTGAATGTTTCAACTTTTGATGAGTGGATGCGCGATCAATGGAAGCTGTATGGAAGCTCAGATCGTCTGCTTTCAAATACGCTTCGCAAGGTATTTTTCCAGCAGATTCTGGATGGAACGTCTGCTGATGAGCTAGGCACTTTAACTACTAGCAAGGGTACCGTGGAGCTTCTTTCTAAGCTTGCTCCAGAGTATCTGACAGAGCTTGATCAGATTGTGGTCTCTGGTCAACTTTCTGCTGGTCAGATGAGTGCTTGTAAGGTGTTAGAGCATTACAAGATGCTGCTTGAAGAAAAGTCTTACGTTGAGGTGTGTCAGTGTCTGGATTATCTGCTGCAGTCTACCCCAACGCATGGACCTGCACTTGTTTTCTCGCGAGTTGAAGATCTTTCGGAAGCGCGTCTTAAGTTTGTACGCAAGCTGTCGCAGAAGCGGGACGTAGTGTTTTCTCTCTACGTGCCCGAAGGACCTGCGGGTTACGCAGCAGAGCAGCAGCTAGAGTTGGTTGGCGACCCGGGATGCGCTTGTCGTGTGGATACGGGGCTTGCGCCAGCCGCAAAAAGTCAGGAGTTCAACGATCTTCTCGCCAGGGTTTTTAGGGCCAAGGAGGGTAATGAGGTTACGCCAAGCGGTGCGGTAACGTTTTTGTCGCCGCTGGGTCAGCATGCCGAGGCAGAGTCTATCAGCAGATATATCTCTCAGCGCGTTGAATCTGGTAGCAAGAGCTTTGCGGTATACACCTCAAATTCGCAAAAGGTTTGGGATGCGCTTTCGCAAAAGCTTGCAGCTAAGGGGATTGCTGCTCACTACAAGCGTTCGGTGCGCATTCAGGATTCGCTTGCAGGACGTGCGTTTGCTAGTCTGATTGATGCGTATGTCACGCTCAGTGAACGTGCAGAACTCGAGAAAAACATTGACTACCAGGCATCTGACCATCAGATGGGGGATATGTCGTGGTGGCCTCCACGTACTCTTACGGACTATCTGATTTCACCTATT
>JAHACE010000027.1 GCA_018376005.1 Atopobium sp.
GGAAATCCAATGCTCTTTATTCATGTGGTACGCAGGCAAATAACCATCTTGATGTAGAAGCATTTCCAGAAGAAATGGATCGTCTATTTTTACATTAACAAGATTGTAGCGTTTGGATTCTTTCAAGCCTAGCTTTTTACCAGGTACATCAGCAACAAGCGCAAACCACTTATTATTGTGCGGGTGGCGTAAAACAGCATACGTTGGAGCTGTCGAGAAGGGATAATCGGGGTTTATACCGTACTGATTTGCAATGTAATCAAACAGTTTTTCTCGCATAATCTTGCCCCTCTTTCTCATATTTTATTACGTACAAGATGTCCTTTATAGTGAGTTAGAAATTGCTATTATCCTCAGTATATACGCCTTAAACAGCTATACTAAATGTGTCTGTGTATGTAATAAAAAGTCCAAGTGAAGGGCGTCATATGAGTCGTGTTTCTCGTAGAGAAGATGAGTTCTATAGCATGTTCTCTGAGTTTTCTGCACTGATTGTTTCTACAGCAAAACTGTTTGTCTCTTACATGGAGTCATTCCCAAGTTCAGAAGATTATGAAGTTCAGATTAAGAACTATGAGACGCTTTGTGATGACCAGGTAGGAAAGATTATTTCCACCCTTAATACGTCTTTTATCACGCCATTTGATCGTGAGGACATCTCGCGTCTTGCCCTGCTTATGGACGAGATTGCAGACGGCATTGAGAGCGTTTCTGCTCATCTCAGCATGTATGACATTAAAGAGATGCGTCCAGAGGCTGTTCAGGTAGCTCATCTAATCCTGTTTGCCTCAGAGGAGCTACAGAAGGCTTTTGATCGTCTCCCTGATTATCACAAGGACGATTCGGTTATTCGTCACACACGCTCTGCAAATGAATACGAGGATCAGGGCGATGTTGTGTATCGTAACGCTCTGAGCTCTATCTTTAGGAATGTTGATGATCCAATTGAGGTTCTTAAGTGGAAGAGCCTTCTGGATAGACTTGAGTCAACCCTTGACGCTTGCAAGCATGTTGCAAACGCTGTTCAGAATGTCATCGTGAAAAATGGCTAGCATCTTGCTTATTGCGGTACTTGTTTCCGCTCTGATATTTGAGTTCATCAACGGCTTCCACGACACCGCAAACGCTATTGCAACCACGGTGTATACCAAGGCTTTGCCTCTACGCACAGCAATTATCATGTCGGCTATCATGAACTTTATCGGCGCGCTTATGAGCGAGAAGGTCGCTATGACCATTGCGTCTGGTCTGGTTGATATTCAGCTCCAGCTCTACGTTATTTTTGCTGCATTGATGGGCGCTATCATTTGGGACCTCTTTACCTGGTGGTTCTCAATTCCAAGTTCGTCTTCGCACGCGCTCATTGGCAGCCTTATTGGTGCAACCATCGTTTTTACCGGCAGCACAGGTCACATTCTTTGGGCGGGTGTCCTAGAGAAAGTTGTTATTCCTCTGTTTACCTCGCCACTTATTGGTATGGCCCTGGGCTACTTTATTATGAAGCTGGTATTTGAGATTTTTGCTGATTGGCCACCTAAAAAGGCAAACGGTCTTTTCCACCGTCTTCAGGTACTTTCAGCTGCGTTTATGGCATACAGCCACGGCAATAATGACGCTCAGAAGACTATGGGAATCATCACGTTGGCGCTGGTTACCGCCGGTCTTCACGACCCTTCTACCGGCATCCCTCTGTGGGTCAAGCTGCTTTGCGCAACTACTATGGCGCTGGGCACCTCTATTGGCGGCGGCCGCATCATGCGTACCGTTGGCGACGGCGTTACTAAGCTCACGCCAGTTATTGGCTTTGTCGCCGAAACAAGTTCTACCGTTGCAATCGAGATCATGACCGCTCTTGGCGCTCCGGTCTCTACTACGCAGGTCATCACCACGTCCATCATGGGTGCAGGGTCTGCTCGTCGTCGCAGCTCCGTGCGCTGGGGCGTTGCGCGCAAGATTATTGCCGCTTGGTTTGTGACGCTGCCAGCCACTATGGCACTTGGCGGACTTATTGCATTTTTGACCAGCTTTGTTCTGGCATAACCTATGCTTAACGTTGTACTGGTAGAGCCCGAGATTCCCGCAAACACGGGAAACATTGGTCGTACCTGCGTGGTTAGTGGAACTCATCTGCATTTGGTGGGCCCGTTGGGCTTCTCGCTTGATGACAAAAGCCTCAAACGAGCAGGTATGGCTTATTGGCAAAGCCTTAATGTTTCTGTCTACGATAACTGGGATCAATTTCTGAAGAAGAACGGTCTGGTCCAAGTATCTGATACACCTGCTACGGACGCTGCACACGACGCTGTTGCCGCGGTCGACGACACCTCCGCAACCGGCAGGTCCCCGCTGCACTTCCTCACCAAGAAAGCTAAGAAGACCTATACTCAGGCAACGTATTGCGATGGAGATTACCTCATCTTTGGCAAAGAAAGCCTGGGATTGTCCGAGGAACTCCTGGCACAGCATGCTGACGAGTGCGAGAGAATTCCAATGTTGGAAGATTCTGCCAGCCTGGTCAACCGCGAGGACTGGAGCCAGAAGCACGACGCGCTTGATGGTGATGACCAATACGCTCATCCAGCGCTTTTGCAGCAGGATATCTGCGGAAACTTTATTGATCCAAACGAGTTCTCGGTCAGTGCGCTTAACGTTTCAAACGCCGCTGCCATTGTGTTGTACGAGGCACTGAGGCAGATTGGTTTTCCGGGAATGGACGCTGGTAAGTAGCGGCTCCTATTTGATGAATCTACCAGCAAATCTTATCGACTCATGAAGTAGGAGATAAGGTAGAGAATGTAGATGTGAGCTGGATAGAAGAGGTAGAAGAAGTACTTGGAGCCTTTGCCGCGCTCGCCGTTGTATAGCATGATTGGAATAATCGCAAAGACCATCATCCACTCGTAGTTGGTGGTAAAGAGGTTATTGAGCGTTCCACCAGTTGTAATAGCTGCTGCTAGAGCAATAACAACGCACTGAGCCCACTTGAACCTGCGAACAAGGTACATATCAACACAGAGAGCGACAGCAAGAATTCCGCCGCCGCCGCCGTTGTAGGATGGAATCATAATTGCAATGCGTACCAGCAAGAGGTCTTGAGTAAGCATGGCAATAATAGGCAGGAACATGGTCACTGCGGGCAGTAAAAGAATGATGGCAGCAGGGATGAACTTGTCCTTTTGAGTTTCTCGATACCGCACATGGCCACAGCTGCCGTAAACATGGTGCAGAATGCGTTATTAGTTAGAACCACGTCATCCATGTTAAACAGAAGCATGATGGCCGTGTTTGCAACGCCCATGAGGACAGATGCAATACCAAGTCTGAGCAGGTATTTTGTTCTACTGTGTGTGTAGTGAAAACCCTCTGAACAGAGGAAAAGAAAGATAGGAAGAACAGACCTTCCCAGCATATTCATCCAAGTTAAATCAAATCCACTCGATAAATAAACATCTGGTGGATATGGTCTAGAACCATCAGGACTATGGCCAGAACTTTAGCTGAGTTTCTGTGATTCCAAATATAGGCTTAAATATAAGGCTCCTCAAACGAGGCGAAAATAACAATAGACTATAGATGTTATTTTACAAGGTAAGAAGGAAGTGGTAGGTATAATCTGTTATGAGCGTGAATAAGGAATTAAATTAATCGTGACTTTGTCTTATAGGAGTCAACCTATAGTCTCTTCTTCTCTAATCCCAAAAAATAGGTGTCATTATTTTCAAATAATACAACATGAATTTTATTACGAATCACTTCTTTATCATCATCACTTGAATGTTTATGTCTTATGCAACTGTCAATAAAATTATCTTTAACTTTGTCAATCTGGCTGACATCATTTGTATTCTGGACTTTATAGTAAATGATGAGTTCGGCATCACAATTTTTCCCACTTTCATTGTTCGCCTTGGGAAGAAGTGCATCAAAGATATTATCAAACCACCATGCATCGGTTTTTCCTAAAGACATGCCGTATATAATAAATAGCTCCGCCTCTTCTATATAAGATTTATATTTAATATTATTTTGTGCCCAATAACTTTTGATGAAGGTCCTCTTTAATCCAGACGAATCATCGTAGTTATTTTCGTCAAGATCTGTACCGAAAATTATTGACTTTGGTATAAATTGCTGTCCATGTGGATGGATAATGTCGCAATTGAAGTATGAAGAACAGTTTTGCTCATTTCTCCAACCAGGCACGTAATAATTAAATAAGAAATTACGATCAACGGTTTTATAAGGATGAGGAATAAATTGCGTTTGGTAAGGATTAACAAAGTTATCTAACAAGAATGTATAATTGAAGTTAAAGATAACAAAATTGAATAAATCATTGTGTCCAATATTTTTTGCGAAAGAATAGTCATTGTAAAAATTAGTAAGATCTTTAGAAAAATTTGCAAAAGTTTGCTGAAAGTATGGGATTTTACAGGCGTCTTCATCAATTTCGACTAATAATGAAGTGTCAATTAATTCATTTAGATAACGAGAAAAATATTCTTGAAATGATTCAACGTTCTCACTTAGTTGTTTAATGTCAATACTATGTTCCTGAAGCAATAAGCTATGTATAATATTTTCAAAATCGCTCCAATTAGCTTTGTCTCTTCTTCGTTCTTCTTTCATTTTTTCATATATAAGATTATCTTGGGCTGGGAGTCCTAAAAAAGTTATATAGTCAAAAAAATCTTTGTATGATGTTGTCCTTTGAGGAAATTTATTAGATTTGTATTTATTCAGAATAGAAATATCAAACCCATTTCCAACAAAAATAGCTATATTATGCTGATGATTTAAACCACGGTAATTATTTTTAGAGAATTTTTTAAACATGGTAGTGCCTTTCGCTGTAAACCATTGTCTATTTAAAAATTCTTAGAGGTGTGTACTAATTAAAACTAGAAGTGATCTCTAATTGGTTTGCCGTCTTTATCTAGCTTATATGATGAAATATTTTGACTTGTCATTTTAGAAAATCCGACTTCACCGCAATAAGGACAAACTGCAGATTCCCTGTCCTTTCCACCAGGGTAAACAGTTCCCCAGATTTCGTAAGCATATTTCATTCCACATTTCTTACAGGTGATAATAGTCATAAAATACCAACTTCTTCCAGCCCTAATTTCATAGTTAATAATTGCAAGTTTTCAGTATCAACTAAAAGCTTTTATTACTAGAAGGTTGTTATGTCTAATGTCATATAAGACTAATGTTTTGATATTTTCATTTTAGTAGCGCATGTCAAACCACTTTCTACGGCGCAGAACAAGGGATGTTCCAAGCGCGGCCGCGGAGGTCAGAACGGTACCGACAAGAGCTACGCTTGAGACATCGCCAGTCTCGGGCAGAGCGCTCTTGCGCTTTGCTGGTGCCTGAGGCGCAGCAGGAGCTTCGGGGTTCTTTGTGTAGTAGAACGTGTACTCAAGCTGGTCAGCAGAAACATATCCAGTGCTATCGCCCTGAAGTGTGTAGCCGTCAATCTCACGAGCAGAAACATTCTGTAGGTTGAGCGTCTGGCTGCCAATAATATCGTCGGAATGGATTTGCTCACCAGTCTGTGCGTCAACGTAATGGACGGTATAGCTGTAGCGAGCTTCCTTGCTATACGTGAAGGTCAAGACGTTATTCTCGGCGTTTTCGTCAAGAACCATAGAGCGAGAAGACACATCTACATAGGCGTAGTCTCCGCGATCAGCGGCGTCGAGAGCCCACTTGCTGACAAGAGAGCCGATTGGAGCAGTCTCGGTTGTGGTTGAGAGAATCTGACCGTCATCTGTCTGGTGAATGACCGTGTAGGAGACGGAGGAGTCGTTCTTCTTCCAGAGTGCGTGGAGGGTAATGTCACCTGTAACTGCTGCAGAGAAGCTGTATACAGAGGGGTTTCCATTGGTGTAGAGAATCCAGCCAGCAAAGGTGTAGCCCTCTCGTACGGGATCAGCGGGTTTGGTAGCTGCGTCTCCGTAGGTGAGCTCCTGAGAGTTGACTGGTGAACCACCCTCAGAGTCAAAGGTAACAGTTGCGGTCAGAGGTGCCCACTTGGCATACAGCACCGTATTAGTTGCTGGCATAGTGGTGTCGGTAACAGGGGTGCCCACAGTCTCCGAGTTGTCGTACCAGCCCTTGAAAATATAACCAGGACGTGGAGAAGTTAAAGAGGTGCCAGGAACATCAATGCTGGCATTAAAGGGCTCTCCAAAGAGATGAGAGTGCGTAGCAACAGTTGTACCAGAGCTTACGTAAGTAACGGTATAGGTATTGCGCTTATAGCGGTG
>JAHACE010000028.1 GCA_018376005.1 Atopobium sp.
GTCTGGTAGTACCAGCCAATATACTCTGTCTGGTCTTTTGCTTTTGCCATGTACGCATCAGCAATCATGATGATAATTGCTTTGTCACCTGGCTGTTTGCGAAGGATATCGATGGTGACTGAGGTTGCCGTGTCATTCTCGCCCTTAGAAGCCATGCTAATAAGACGACGACCGTTGTAGTCAATCTCGTTATACCTGGAAGAAGCAATGTTAACGCGTTGCAAAGATGCAGCGATAGTTGCAGGCGCAAGACCCATCTCACGCGCGGTTACAATGGCCACAAACAAGTTATAGAGGTTGACGATAGAGTAGCTGTTGAGCTTGTACTCATATGTTGGTGCACCCTCGTGGCAGTGCTCCTTGACCACAAACTTGCCAGTCTCTGGCTCTACTGAAATGACCTCATAATCAGGAGTTGGGTTGGTATAGCCGCACTCCTCACAAGTTGCGTGGCCAAGATGCCTAAGGTGTGCATAATCCCACTTGAGCTTGCCACCGCATTTGGGGCAGGCGGTAAGATCTGAAACAATGCCCACTGGCTCTGCGGTGTCTTCTGCCAGCCTTGCAATGGAGTAATACGTACGATGAGTGCACTGAGGAGCAAGTCTGCAGCTAATCATGTCATCTGCGTTCAAAATCAGATGAGTTGAAGCAGGAATGCCCTTATCCATAACGTCAAACACGTAGTCTGGCGTTGCACTGCGAGAGAACGTGTCGCGGAACAAATTGGTAACAGACAAAATATCAGGCTGCAGATATGGGAAAATGCGAGGTCCAGAGAGCTCGTCAAACTCCATAACTGCAAGCTTAGTCTTTGACGTACCCTTCCACGTGGCGTTCTTTGCAAACGAGCTTGCAAAGCCGCTGGAAATATTGCCGCCAACGCGGTTGGTAACGGTCTGGTAGCCATTATCGGCGAGAAGATCGTTGAGCAAGTTATTGGTGGTTGTCTTGCCGTTTGTGCCGGTGATAAAGACAATCTGCTCTGGCTTAGCAATGTCTCCCAAAAATGCAGGATCAATGCCTTCGGCAATAAAACCTGGCAGCGTTCCGCCCTCATGGTTCGTCAATTTAAGTGCTGCAAGCGTTGCTTTAGCAGCGAGAAAAGCTACAGGAAATAGTCTGCTCTTTTTTTGTGCCACAGTAACTCCCATCGTGAGCAAAGTCTCTCTAGTTTATCACCTCGCGAGAAGGGCTTGAAGAACACAGGGCTTCTCGCCAAAAATGTCGCATAAAAAAGCCGAGCCAGGATGTCCTGGCTCGGCTGAAGCTACGTAAAAGTAAGTTACCTTACTCCTCAGGCTGCTCCTTCTTCTCTGCAGCGTAAAGCTCGGAGAGGCGGACAAGGTGATCGTAGCGAGCCATTGCGGCTTCCTCGTTCTCCTTGAAGAGCTTCTCTGCGTGCTCTGGGAACTCGCGGGTGAGTCGGCTGTAACGAGCCTCGTTCATCAGGAACTCCTGGTAGCCACCCTTAGGTGCCTTGGAGTCAAGCGTGAACTTCTTACCTGCTGGTGCAGATGGGTTGAAGCGATAGAGGTTCCAGTAGCCAGTCTCGACTGCCTTCTTCATCTCCTCCTGTGCGTGAGCCATGCCGCCCTTGATGGAGTGCATCTCACATGGGGAGTAACCGATGATGAGGGATGGTCCTGGATAAGCCTCTGCCTCAGCAATTGCCTTGAGAGTCTGCTGGAGGTTTGCGCCCATGGAAACCTGAGCAACATAGACGTAACCATAGGTCATTGCAATCTCAGCAAGGTTCTTCTGCTTGATGTCCTTACCAGCTGCTGCGAACTGTGCAACCTGGCCAAGACGGGAAGCCTTAGAAGACTGACCACCAGTGTTGGAGTAAACCTCAGTATCGAAGACAAAGACGTTGATATCCTCGCCGGAAGCAAGAACGTGGTCAAGGCCACCGAAGCCGATGTCGTATGCCCAACCGTCGCCACCGAAGATCCAGAAGGACTTCTTGGTGAGGAAGCTCTTGTTAGCAAGGATTTCCTTAGCTGCTGCAAGATCAGACTTCTCAAGCTCAACTACGAAAGTCTTAGAAGCTTCCTTGGAGAGAGCTGCGTCGTTGACGGACTCAATCCATGCCTTAGCAGCATCCTTGAGGTCCTGAGATGCGCCATCCTCGTCGACAAGCTGCTGAGCAAGCTCCAGGAGACGCTTCTGCTGTGCCTGGTGACCAAGCATCAGACCCATACCGTGCTCTGCGTTGTCCTCGAAGAGGGAGTTGTTCCATGCTGGACCGTGACCATTTGCATCAGTAGTAAATGGTGAGCAGGAAGCTGGGTTACCCCAAATGGAGGAGCAACCAGTTGCGTTGGAGATGAACATACGATCGCCAAAGAGCTGAGTGACCAGGCGGCCGTAGCTGGTCTCAGCGCAGCCTGCGCAGGAACCGGAGAACTCAAGAAGAGGCTTCTTGAACTGAGATGCCTTGACGTTGTTAGCGACAAGCTCGGTCTTCTCGGAGACGTGGTTGACTGCGTAGTCAAAGATCTCCTGCTTGGACTCCTGCTCCTCGATTGGCTTCATGGTCAGAGCATCTGCAGGGCAGATGTAGACGCAGTTGGAGCAACCGGTGCAGTCGAGCTGAGAAATAGCAATCTCAAACTTGTAGCCCTTAGCCTTAGGACCAACGGCATCCTTGAACTGAGACTGTGCTGGTGCAGCAGCAACCTCTTCGTCGGTAAGGACGAATGGACGGATGACTGCGTGTGGGCAGACATAAGCGCACTGGTTACACTGGATGCACTTCTCGACGTTCCACTCAGGAACAACAACAGCAATGCCACGCTTCTCATAAGCAGCAGCACCAAGCTCGAACTGTCCATCAACGTGGTTCTTAAATGCGGAAACAGGCAGTGCGTCACCCTCCATACGAGAGACTGGAGTCATGATGTCGCGAACCTGCTTGAGCAGAGCCTCGCGGCCCTCAAGGGTGATTGTGCTTGGAGCATCCTCTGCAGTAGCCCAATCAGCAGGAATCTCAATCTTAGTAAATGCAGTAGCGCCAGCGTCGATTGCCTTGTGGTTCATATCGACGACGTTCTGGCCCTTCTTCAGGTAAGAATGAGTTGCAGCGTCCTTCATGTACTGAAGTGCGTCTGCCTCTGGGAGAACCTTTGCAAGAGCAAAGAATGCAGACTGAAGAATGGTGTTGGTGCGCTTGCCCATACCAATTTCCTTGGCAAGGTCAATTGCATTGATCAGATAAACGTTGATGTTGTTCTTAGCAATGTAGCGCTTTGCCGCTGCTGGCAGGTGGTGTGCAAACTCCTCTGCATCCCACTGGCAGTTGACCAGGAAGGTACCGCCAGGCTTGACGTCGCGGACCATCTTGTAGCCCTTGATGATGTATGCAGGAACGTGGCATGCAACAAAGTCTGCCTTAGTGACATAGTAAGGAGAACGGATCTTGTGATCACCGAAGCGCAGGTGGCTGATGGTGATACCGCCGGTCTTCTTGGAGTCATACTGGAAGTATGCCTGAACATATTTATCGGTGTGGTCACCAATAATCTTGATGGAGTTCTTGTTAGCGCCAACGGTACCGTCGCCGCCGATACCCCAGAACTTGCACTCAATGGTGCCCTCAGCTGCAGTGTTAGGAGCCTCAGGATCCTCTGGGAGAGACAGGTTGGTAACGTCATCGACAATACCAATGGTGAACTCACGCTGAGGAGCATCCTTCTTGAGCTCCTCAAAGATTGCGAATGCAGATGATGGTGGGGTGTCCTTAGAACCAAGGCCGTAACGACCACCAACAACCTTAATACCTGTACGACCAGCCTCATAGAGGGAAGAAACAACGTCTTCGTAGAGAGGCTCACCAACGGAACCTGGCTCCTTGGTGCGGTCGAGAACAGCAATCTTCTTGACGGACTCAGGAAGAACGTCAACAAAGTGCTTTACAGAGAATGGACGATAGAGGCGGACCTTAACCAGACCGACCTTCTCGCCATGAGCATTCAGGTAATCGATAACCTCTTCGAGGGTATCGCAGAAGGAACCCATGCAGATAACAACGCGGTCAGCGTCTTCTGCACCGTAGTAATTGAACAGACCGTAGTCAGTACCAAGCTTAGCGTTGATCTGGTTCATGTAGTCTTCAACAACTGCTGGCAGCTGGTTATAAACCTCGTTGCACGCCTCGCGGTGCTGGAAGAAGATATCGCCGTTCTCGTGGGAACCACGGCTTGATGGATGCTCTGGGTTCAGTGCATGATCGCGGAATGCCTGGACAGCGTCCATATCACACATCTCAGCCAGATCAGCATAATCCCAAACAGCAACCTTCTGAATCTCGTGAGAAGTACGGAAGCCGTCGAAGAAGTTAACAAATGGAACCTTGCCCTTGATTGCTGCGAGGTGAGCAACAGGAGCCAGATCCATAACCTCCTGGACGTTGCCTTCTGCGAGAAGTGCAAAGCCAGTCTGGCGCGCGGACATAACGTCAGAGTGATCGCCAAAGATGTTCAGTGCATGGGTTGCAACGGTACGTGCGCTGACGTGGAAAACACCAGGGAGCTGCTCGCCGGCAATCTTGTACATGTTTGGAAGCATGAGCAAGAGGCCCTGAGAAGCGGTGTAAGTAGTGGTCAGAGCACCTGAACCAAGAGAACCGTGAACAGCACCAGCTGCGCCAGCTTCGGACTGCATCTCGACAACCTTGACGGTTGTACCAAAGATGTTCTTTACACCCTGGGCGGACCACTGGTCAACATAGTCTGCCATTGGACTTGATGGGGTAATTGGGTAAATGCCCGCTACCTCGGTAAACGCATACGACACGTAAGCCGCGGCGTTGTTACCATCCATGGACTTAAACTTTCTTGCCATTTCCTCTCCTTGCCTAATCTGTGATTTCTCACAGTATGCGTCTGTGCGATCCAAAATAAAGCTGTAGACCCTGGGTGACTACGGAAACATGTTTCATAGTTCGGCCGGCAGCGGTCGCATAATGCTTTTATTATTGCGCAAAAAAAACAATGAAACAAATCAGAAATACAAGCTGACAAATACCTATTTTCAGGTAGGAATTTCTACCTGCGGAATTACAAAATAAACATAACACTAAAGTGCAAGTTTTTTGTAAATCGACAAAATATTCAAGTACACAAGAAGCCATCTGTCTGAAAAACAGACAGATTTTTACGTAGGCGCTCAACGTGCGACAGCTTCATCGTGCGTTGCGCACCCTTTGCTGGATGAGCCTTAAATATCGCACTTATCTGATTACTTGGCCGCTTTGATCTCGCAAAGTTTCTTGTAACCAAATAAGAAACGCTCTCCTATCTCGCCTTGAGCATCAGAAGCACATACGATTCCATGTTCATCTGAAGTAAGAAAAGCTTCATCAAATTCGGCGGTTCCATCAAATACCTGGGCAATAACGTCTGGATTAAACTCTGTTGGCTCATGAAGAGTCTGTGCCAGGTCTAACACTAAACTTGTGACTCCCGATCGAACGCTTTCTTCCGAGACACCCGCAATAAGCTTTCCGTCTTTTACCAGCCAAAGTACCTCTGGTGCACAATGAGTTTGCTGCTCTTCTCGCTGTGAAATTCTTGCGCGTCCCGCAAGAGACAGAACAGAACGCTCTTCCAAAGACTGGTAAGGTCCAACAGTCATAGCAGCCTGTCCATTGCTCTCAAGCAAAATCATAAGAACGCCATCTGGAAACTCTTGTGACCCTTCTTTAAGCGTTCCCTCAATATGCTGCTTAGCCCAAGCAATCAAGTGCGGAGAAACCTCTTTTTGCGCAACAACTCGCTTGCTCAGCGCACGTAAGTGCCTGTTATCAAGAGGGAGGACACCTCCAGATAATCTCCAACGACAAACAAGTTCTGGATTATCAAGCTCAAACTTCTGAGCTGCTTCAGATTAGTGCCTAAAGTGACGCTTACCTGTAAACACCATTGCAATGCCGTATTCATCGCAAGCAGCAATAGATTCATCATCTCTGACAGATCCGCCAGGCTGAATGATAGCCGTTACGCCATGAGCTGCTAGTGTGTCAACGTTATCTCGGAATGGGAAGAAGGCATCAGATGCTGCCACAAGATTCTTTGAATCAATTCCCATGCGCTCACAAGCTGCCTCTGCACGCTCACACGCGAGAAGAGCGGCGTCAACACGATTAGGCTGACCTGGTCCCATACCAATTCCAGCCTGATCTTTTGCAACCAAAATTGCATTTGACTTAACGGTCTTGCAAACTTTCCAGTTCTCATCTCAAGCTCGCGGCTTCTATCGATTCCACCCGTAGCCAATACGCGAAGATTTGTTCTCTTTGACAGGCGCTCAAGAGCCTCTTCTGTAAAGCTTGGTGCAATAAGAACCTCAACAAACTGCTTATTGATGTCTGCAAAGTGCTCAACAAACTCCAGAGGAACCTCTCTATTAACTGCAATAATTCCACCAAATGCAGAGATTGGATCGCAAGCAAATGCTCGATCGTATGCCTCAACAACATTTTCCGCCGTAGCAGATCCACAAGGATTCTGGTGCTTCAAAATAATGACTGATGGATCATCAAACTCACGAACAGCAGCCCAAGCTGCATCAGTATCAAGCAAATTGTTGTAAGACAAGGGCTTACCCTGAAGTTGCTGAGCGTTTGCCAGAGAGTGTGCAGGAGCTCCAGGCATCTTATAAAACGCTGCGGACTGCTGAGGATTCTCTCCGTAACGAAGATCTTGTTCTTTTATTGCCTTTACCAGCAAAGTCTCTGGGAATTTACTTTGCTCTGCTTCAACAACACCAGAAAGGTATGTGGCAATAGCGCCATCGTATGCAGCCGTTGTCTTAAATACCTTCAAAGCCAGCTGCTGGCGAGAAGCCCTTGTAGTTGCACCGTCATGGACACGCATCTCATCAAGAACACGACCATAATCTGCCGGATCAACAACAACCGTAACAAAATCATTATTCTTTGCAGCAGAGCGGAGCATTGAAGGTCCACCGATATCGATATGCTCAATTGCATTTTCAAGAGTTACTGATGGATCAGCTACAGTCTTCTCAAACTCATAGAGATTAACGCAGACCAGGTCAATCATGCCAATACCATTATTCTCTGCGTCTGCGACATGACCGGGATTGTCTCTACGACATAAAAGACCACCATGAACACGAGGATGCAGCGTCTTAACGCGGCCATCCATCATCTCTGGAAATCCGGTATAAGACTCAATAGGAACTACAGGCACACCAGCCTCTTCGAGGATTTTTGCGGTTCCGCCTGTTGAAATTACCTCAACGCTAAACTCTTTAGTAAGCGTTTGTGCAAATTCAACAATACCTGTTTTGTCTGTTACCGAAATTAGCGCACGTTTGATAGGGGCTTCAGCCATTGCCGCTCCTTTGTGTTTGACACTTGCTATCAGAAACACTTACAGCCTATCAGCTGCGAAACACTACGTACTAGATGTAAACAAACTTGAAACTATTCTATAATCTTCCGCTTACCATTGATATTTCTTACTACATTGGTGTTTCAACTCATCGTTTTGTTGCAAAACGCGGAAATACAGTTCTCGGCTTTATTTTCTGCTCCAACGGAGAAGATCCAGAAGATAAGCAGAAATGGATTGAGCTTGAAAATGCCTCAACCGTTACAGCTAAAAAGCTCTTAAGTCCGAAAGACTTTGAAGGCTATGAAGCCGTTGATACCGTCGAATCAAATCTGATCCGCAAATACTGGAATGAAGGAGTCAAAACTCCCAAGTGGGAAATTACACTATTCTGCGTAAGCCCTGCTGCTCAAGGAAAAGGTGTCGGCGGTATGCTCTTTTCCTATATGCTCAATTTTTTGAAAGAACAAGGAGCTAAGCATTGCTTCCTTGCAACAGATGATGACTGCGACATTAGTTTCTATCAACACAAGGGTCTTGTCTGTAAAGATAAAGCTCCGGTTAAAGCGAACGGACAAGACTTTGGATTTGCCTATATCTATGCGGGAGATCTCTAAGAATGAGTTCTTGCGTTGGAAGATTTGCGCCCACACCTTCTGGAAGGATGCACCTAGGCAACGTTTTCTCAGCGCTTATGGCTTGGGCCAGCGTTCGTTCCCAAAATGGCAGCTTTATTCTTCGCATCGAAGACCTGGATATTCGTGCTCATAATCCTCAATACACCTCCCTCCTCCTTGATGATTTACAGTGGTTGGGACTAACTTGGGACAAAGGTCCGTATTACCAAAGCAAGCGTGCGGAGCTCTATCAGGACGCTCTATTGAAATTGAAACAACAGAAACTTTTATATCCTTGCTTTTGTTCCCGAGCAGACTTACACGCTGCACAAGCCCCTCATGCCAGCGATGGTGCATATGTCTATGCGGGAACCTGCCGCGACCTGAGC
>JAHACE010000029.1 GCA_018376005.1 Atopobium sp.
GTCAACAATATTCCTGCTGCCGAGAAATACTTTGCAGGTCGTGGCTTTGAAATTGACGAGACCTCTAGAAGGCTTAATCCAGATGGCAGCACCTTTTTGGTCTACTTCAAAGACGAGATTGCCGGCTTTGCTATTCATCTCACCATGGATAAGTAGCCCTACTTTCATCAAACTTAACTAATGATTTTTTGGCGAGAAGATCTTCCAAGCGCAAAGGTCTTCTCGCTATTTGTATATATGGATGGATAGGGAATGGCTATTTATAGGCAATTCTTATTGTTGATGATATGAAAATTTAATAAATTGCAATTTAGAATGTAGTTTATATTCATTTTAATGATATTTTCTTTTATCATTTGAATGAGACAATTGTAATCCTAAATGGATTTGGAAGGTTTGAAGTGAAAAAGTTCAAGTATGTAGCAGCGTCAATTCTTGTTGCACTATGCTGCGTAATTGTAATCGGAGTTCCAAAAGTTGCTCTAGCGGCAGGGGACAATCAGCTTACGGTTAATGTTACTGATGACTATTATCGTAAACCCGTTGATGGTGTAACAATTACAGTCACAGATACAGCAACTGGTTCTGTTGTGGCGGAGCAAGTCACTGACGCAAATGGTAAAGTTCAGATCAGTCTTCCAGATGGAACTTATAAGGTTCAGCAGACAAAGTTCAAAGCTGGATTCGAAGTAGATAACACAACCTACCCATATACGCCTAATGGAGTTGCTTCTGGCACAGGAAGCTCAACTACACTTAACATCGTTGATAAGCAAGTCTTAGGTAACCTTTACATTACCGTAAAAGCACAAAACTTAAACTATGGTCATCGTCCAGATTCTGATCTTCAGTCAATTTCTGAAGTTACCGTAGATGTTCAAGATGAATTTGGAAATACTGTTGAATCAAATGTTCCATCTAATTCTCCAGTTCCAGTTAGAGTCCCTGTAAATGGTAGCTATACCTTAATTCCAAAAAATATTCCTGATTCATATTCGTATGACACAGAGTCAGGCTTGTTTGATATTGTAAATTATGATCGTACTGGCCATCTTTATGGTTCCCCACATGCAGTTACCTTTAAATATGATTCCTCAACGCGAACATTTAATACAGATGTTTATGCGGTTTATAGATTAAAGCGCAGAGTAGGAAATATTATTGTTAGGGTCGTTGATCAATACGGCAATCCTATTGCTGGAGCAACTTTGACTGCTACCATGGCTGAGGTTGTCACACCTGGTGAACCTTCTCCTGCAATGCCACCTAATTTTCCAAGTTTTGATCCACCAAATCCTGCTCTGTTACCTGGTACTGATGCACCTCGACCTTTAACGCAAGCTGCTCCTGCGCGTGGCGTAGCATATACACAAACAGGTCAACTTTCTATTTTTAATGAGGACGATGATACTCATTACAACCTGACTACAGGTCCAGACGGTACTGTAATTATTCCTGATTATTTGACTTACGCTGGCTCTACCATTACTCAGATAACCACTCTTGATGGTTACACTATTGATGATCCTAATCCTCAGGTTGGTGAGATTACTGGTTCCAACGAAACTACTACGGTTACCTTTGTAAATCGCAGACCAGATCCACCTACTCCAGAGCCACAGCCAGAACCTCAGCCGGAGCCAACTCCAGAGCCACAGCCAGAACCTCAGCCTGAGCCAACCCCAGAGCCTACTCCTGAGCCTCAACCGGAGCCAACTCCAGAGCCTCAACCACAGACTCCGGAAAAGCCTAAGACTCCAAAGAAAAAGAAGGCTGTTCTTCCAGACACATCTGACATTTCTGGTATCTCTTCTTTAATTGTTGGAATTGCAGGTACATTAAGCTCTTTCGCTGGTGTTTCAATGTATCTGAACAAGAAGCGTTTCTAAAACAATAGGATTTATTGAATCTGTTTCAAAATTGATTTGAACTTATCAAGTGAACGACCTGTGCATTTTGCAATTTGAAAATGTATAGGGAGTTCACTTGATTTTTATAAGGTGAGTACAGATTTCCTCAGTTTTGCCAGTTAAAAATTTGAAATAATTGTGTTTAGTTTTGGATATTATCTTTAATTCAATGTCTAATTCCCTTATTATAGATAGAAGTATTTACTTGGATGATTCGGTTTTAAGGAATTGAATTGAAACGATATAAAAACATTGTTCTTGCTGTTTTAGTTGCGCTGACACTTGTTGTATCAGTCATCGCTCCAAGAATTGCATTTGCAGACTCTAATGAGATTAGTGCTCTTGCTGTTGATAAATACACACGTGAACCAATTGAGGGTGTACATGTTGTAATTTATCAAGGTGGTTCTACTATCGTGGCCGAGGGAGAAACAGGAGCTGATGGTTACTTTAGGCCTTATCTTCCTCTTCCTGACGGCGCTTATAGAGTTGAACAAACCACTTATAAAGAGGGCTATGTTCCTCAGGTCGACTCTGTTTCTTACGTTTTTCAAGACGCTACATATGGTTTAGGTGAGGTGGTCGTTGCTGAACTGGAGAACCAGCCAATCTTAGGCAACATTATTGTTAAAGTCGTTGACACAGATGGCAATCCTATTGCCGGTGCAACTCTTAAGGCTACTGCCGCAAACGTTGCTGGACCTCGTATCCCAACACCTCCATTTACTCAGACCGGTATTCTCACCATGGAGGCTGACGGAAGCTACTCTCTTACAACTGGTGCAGATGGCTCTGTTGTAATTCCTAACCTTATGGGTAACACCTCTACTACCATCACACAGCTCACCACTATTGATGGTTACCAGATTGATACTACGGTTCGTGTTGGCCAGATCACTGGTACAAATACTACTGCCACAGTAACTTTTGTTGATCCTCGTATTCCTGCTCCTACGGTTCCAGACCCAGATCCAACACCTGCTCCAGAGCCAGAGCCAACTCCAGCACCAGAACCTCAGCCACAGCCAGAGACCCCAAAGGCTAAGAAGGTTAAGAAGTCCGTACTGCCAGATACAGGTGATAACGCTCTTACGCTTCCTCTAATCATTGGTGTTGCTGGCGCAACTATCGTTGTTGCTGCCGCAGCTCTTTTCCTTCATAAGAAGCGTCAATAAATCTTCATAAGCCTGGTTTCATTTACATAATTCACCACGTATATCAAGTGAATGACTTATACTTATCCAGTTCAGATATGTATGAGGAGTTCACTTGATTGCTCTTGCGGATAAGATTTCAAAGTCATTTGGCGGCAGAGTTCTTTATTCAAATGCAACACTTCAGCTCAATGCGGGAGAGCGTTGGGCTTTAGTTGGTCCTAATGGTGCTGGTAAGACTACGCTTCTAAAGATCATCATGGGCTTAGAGTCTGCCGATGAAGGAACCATTACCTTTGCAAAAGATGCTACCCTGGGATATCTTGAGCAAGAAACAGAGCTCATGGGAGATAGAACTGCTCTTAATGAAGTCATTGAGTCTGCCCATGAGATTAAACAGTGGGAGAGAAAGGTTAACGACCTTTCAATCAAAATTGCCGAAACTCCCGAAGGTGCAACGCTCAATAAGTATCTTGAAGACTACGCTCATGCTATGGAGCGCTTCGAGCGTCTTGGTGGCTATGAACTTGAAAGTAGAGCTCGCCAGATTCTTGCAGGCCTGGGTTTTCCCGTTGAAGACTTCGATAAGCCCGCTAAAGAGTTCTCGGGCGGCTGGCAGATGCGTATCTCTTTGTCAAAGCTGCTTCTACGTCGTCCTGATGTTTTGCTCTTGGACGAGCCTACTAACCACTTAGACCTAGAATCTGTTCAGTGGCTTGAGAGGTTCTTATCGTCATATGACGGTACGGTTTTGCTGGTAAGTCACGATCGCTCGTTCATGGATGCATGCGTAACGCACGTGGCGGCGCTTGAGAATCGTATGCTCGTAACCTATACCGGCAATTATTCCGGCTATCTTCATCAGCGAGAAGAAAATCTTGAACAACTCCGCGCTAAACGCGCAGCTCAAGAGCGAGACATTGCTCACATGGAGACCTTCATTGAGCGATTTAGGTATAAGCCTACCAAGGCCAAACAGGTTCAAGAGCGCGTGGCAAAGGTCGAGAAGATCCGTGAAGAACTGGTAGTTCTTCCAGAGCAATCTCATCACATGCATTTTAGGTTCCCAGAACCTCCTCGTACTGGAGACGCCGTTATTTCTCTTGAGGGTGTGGCCAAATCTTACGAGGATAACTTTGTCTACGATAACGTTGACCTTAAGCTGTATCGCGGAGATCACGTTGCGCTTGTTGGCCCTAACGGTGCTGGTAAATCTACTCTTATGAAGCTTATTGCTGGCAAACTTAAGCCAGATGCGGGACAGATTAGCCTGGGTCAAAACGTCACTGAAGCCTATTATGCACAGCACCAGCTTGAAGAGCTCAATCCTGCAAATACAGTACTTGCAGAGCTTGATACCGTTGCTGCTGGCTGGACTACCTCTGAAGAGCGCAGATTGCTTGGAGCCTTCCTTTTCCATGGCGATGACGTTGAGAAACGCGTAAATGTACTTTCTGGTGGCGAGCGCGCTCGTCTGGCACTTGCTAAGATGCTGGTTTCTCCAGATCCACTGTTGCTTTTGGATGAGCCAACTAACCACCTGGACATTGACTCTGTTGACGTTCTAGAGAAGGCACTTGTTGACTTCCCCGGAACTATCATCTTGATCAGTCACGATGAGCACCTGGTCAGAGCTGTTGCTAACAAGGTTGTTGACGTTCGCGACCACAAGGTTACCGTCTATGACGGTGACTACGATTACTTCCTCTTTAAGCTGGCAGAGCTTCAAGCAGCAGCGCAGGGGGAGACGTCGAGCAAGACGGTGTCCTCGTATGGAACATCGGGTGCAAGAGCGGTTAAGAGTTCTGGCCCAGAGGCAGGTCAAGCTGCAGGATCTTCTCGCAATGTGAAGACTAAGGAGCAGAGGAGAGCTGAGGCAGAGGAGCGCAATCGTAGAAGTCGTGCGCTGAGGGAGACCAAAAAACGTCTGGACGAAGTTGAGGCAGCACTTACTCCCGCACACAAACGCTACGATGAGCTCATGACGCTTATGGCTGACGAGGCTCTCTATAATGATCCTCAAAAGTTTGATGAGTGCATGGCAGAATACCAGGCACTCTCCAAAAAAATTCCTGCTCTTGAGGCTGAATGGTTGGAGCTTTCAGAAAAGATGGAAGCAGACATTGATGAGTAGGTAGTTTTGCCAATCTTGGGTAAAATTATTAGGTAATTGAAGCTTACGTAAGTATCTGTCTGTGTGTCTTTGCAGATGTTGAGATAAGGATTGTTGTGCCAACTGCTTTAACATCAGTTCCATCGCTTTTGACAACGCTCGCTGAATTTGCACTGGTAATCTTTGCCATTGTGGTTCACGAGGTTGCGCATGGCTTTGTGGCATACAAGTGCGGAGATCCTACCGCTAAAATGTCTGGCCGTTTGACGCTCAATCCACTTGCACACATTGACTTGTTCGGTACGGTTCTTTTGCCGTTTATGTTGGTATTGATGGGTGGTCCTAGCTTTGGTTACGCAAAGCCCGTTCCCTATAACCCCAACTACCTCAAAGATCGTCGTCGTGACGAGATTCTTGTAGCACTCGCAGGTCCAGCGCTGGTAATGTACTACGTTTCTTCGCTGGTAATCTTCTACATTCAGATTAACGTAAGCCTGGCAGTCTTTAACATGCTGCCAATTCCACCTTTGGACGGCTCTAAGCTGCTGTTATATTTTCTTGGCGAGAAAAACCGTCAAAAGTTCTACGCCATTGAGCCTTACTGTATGATTGCTGTAGTGGGACTCATGTTCTTTGCGCCTGGCTTTTTCTCGTCCATTATTGGGGGCATTTCTAACGTCATTTTGAGCCTGCTTGCGAGAATCATTTAATGTCGTACAAAGTAAACACTGCAACATATTCTGGCCCGTTTGACCTGCTGCTTCAGCTAGTAAGTAGACAAAAAGTTGCCATCGGCTCTATTTCTATCTCTGAGGTTGCTGATCAGTACCTGGCAGAAGTGGACGCCATGGAAGAGCTTGACCTAGACGTTGCCAGT
>JAHACE010000030.1 GCA_018376005.1 Atopobium sp.
TGCGGAGTAAGTCCGTGGGAGAGCAGGACGTCGCTGACCAACAAGGGGCATTTTTATGTCGAGAGGATCTCACTTTTGTGGGGTCCTCTTTTTTGGTAGAGAATATTCGAAAATAGCATAAAAATTTTTACTAAAAATCCATATTTATTACGTATTATATATTTATTGTGTATCACAATATTTACATAATTTTCTTAATTAAATGCCGTTCACGGAAGATAATTTTTACCATTTGATGTTATCTTGTTTTAACATTTGTGCATTTCTGTGTGTATTTTGTTACTAATCTGTCACGAATCTGACCATATTTCACCTACCGTTCACCTAAACCTTCTCACTTTCTGACAAATTTGGCTTGATTATTTATCCCACACCAAATTTTGAGACAAGAAATGTTAGAGCGCATGTAGCGCTTGAGTGTTTGAATAGTAAGGAGAGGTTTTATGGAGTCAGAAAACAGAGAAACTGCTGGAACAGAGTCGCTGCTCGGTGGGTCTTCTCGCCATGTGATGGGTGACTATAGCAGGGTAGTTCCACCTCAGCACTTCCTCAGAACAATGGAAAAGACCAATAGGCCGCTCGCGCTTTGTGCAGAGCCCTGCATGGGTAAGACCATGTTTTTGCGTGAGTTGGCGGATTATGCGCAATCACACGGATGGACTGTGTACGAAATCTCTCTTTCTAGTTTGTCGGCTAAAGAGGCAACTCAGATCCTTACTAAGAAAAGCACTTCTATCTGCAATGCTAAGAAATCAAAGGCGGTTAAAAGGTTAGTTCTTATTGATGATTTTCCTCCGTCTGACGAGTATTTTGTTGCTCGCCAGGTTAAATCAATTGCGCGCCTTCGTATGGCTGGCTGTCTTGTTGCGATTTCTTTATCTCCTGAAGCTCGTCAATTAATCGACGAAGTCCCTAGCGTGTATGTTTTGGGGAAGAATGAGTTGCTCACGTTTATGCCTGGAATAGATAATTCTGAACAATCAATTTTGACTAATATGAGATTGACACGTGGTATTCCAACGCTTGTTTATTCTTTGCCGGTTACATTTTGCGAGCATGGAGATGCGGATGTTCCAATTACGTATCTAACTAGTCTTGCTTGCGTTGCATCGTATATGCTCAGAAGCTCACTAGGCATTGAGGAACTTAGGCTCAGGCTGGGCATGATGTTGCTCGGTGTTGGCTCATTTGATGATTTGAGCCGCATATGCGGACAAGTTGATCTTGAGTATTTGGCCAAGATAGAGCAAGATGCGCCTTTCTTTGGCGTGCATGTAGAAACTAGGCGTTTCTCGTGTATTCATGCTACAAGATTTGATGTGTTGAACTTTAATAAACAGGAGCTTGTGGCTCTAGCGGGTAAACATGAAAAGCTTGTTCTGAAAGCTATAGCCCTGCTGATCGATAGAGAAGATTTCTCTAAGGCTGCGTTTGTGAGCTCGCTGGTTAGAGAAGAGATTATCTGGGAAATTGTTCTTTCTCATGCAGCGGAATTTGTAGACGCTGGATATATTGAGCTGGTAGATAACGCACTTACTGCCACGCATTCTGACTGTACGCTTGATAACTCAAGTAAAAAAGCTGCTAAGGGAATGGTGGATTCGCTGTCTACTGCTAAGGGGCCGATGAATACTAAAGATGCTGATAGGGCATTCAAAAATCTCACTTCATTTAACGGATTTCTAAAGCAAACGGCATATATGAGTTTACTGAAGATGATTTTGCAAAAGCCTCTGCCACCTTTGAAAGAAGACCTTGAGCTGGGTCCGCTAGAGAAGAAAATTGCTCTACATAAACGCGCAATTGATTTAGCTTTGCAAGGAAATTTTAAGTATGCCCTTCAGCTGCTGCTTCTTGAGCAACAGTATGAGAAAGCTGCATCAATAACCTCGTCAATTCAAGCTGTTGACGTGGAATTGCTTTACGCATTGCTGGGTGTATATCAAAAAGAATTTGATGCGCGCACCTCAGGCTCGCTCTCCTTTTTACAAGAAGGTGAGGCCGGAGGCCTAAAGGGGTCTGTAGGACTACTTAAATGCGTTCGCTACCTTTTTGAAAAAAGCTCTTCTGTGGGAGACTTATACGATACCGAGCAGCTCATCAGCCAAGCCGAACTACAGGGTAATCGTATGATTCAAGTGCCCGCGCTTCTTATTGGAGCTCTTCTCAGCCTCAGAAGCAGAGCATATCCCAAAGCACAACTCCAGGCGAGAAGAGCGGTGCTGCTGAGTAGGGAATGGGATTCACTATATGTGGTGCAAGTCGGAAAGATTATTGAAGATATTGCGGGATTTTTCTTAGGCGTTAAACCTACGGAGAAGAGCCTTGAGACAATTACCCATCCATCGCTAAAAGCTGCATGTAGAACAATATATAAAGCTCTCTTTAAGAGTGTAAACGGACATGCTCCCGTTTGGCTGGATGCGGTTGAGTATGGAGTTCCTGAAAATGCTATGTGGCTTGTGAGAGCGCTTCTGTCTGATGACTCTGAATTTCAGCAGTGCTTAGAACGAGAAATGCCAGAAGAATGGCTCCATTACCTACGTTCAAATGAGGGAAAACGAGACATAACAAAATGGAGAGTATTTCGGCAAGGAGCGGGGGATTCTTGGACTGAAGACTCCGCTCTGAAGAGCCTGCACGTAGAGAAGGTAAATAACGCTCACCCAGGAGTTTACCTTGCTCTTCTCGGCAGATTTAGTTTGTCGGTTCAAGGAGAGGAGATTGCTGGCAGAAAAATTGCCTATCGATCGGCAAAGGCGCTGCTTGTGTATCTTGGGCTTGCTCACAATCACATGAGCTTTAGGTCACAGATTGCACAGCAGATTTGGCCGGAGGCTGATCAGGCACATTGGCAAGAGCGCCTGTATCAAGCAACTCGAGTTATTCGCAAAGAAGTCCAGGAGATTCAGACAGATTGTGAGCCTTTGGAAGCATCTCGGATTGAAAAGACACTTAGTTTTAATCCCCAGCAGGTGACCGTAGATATTGATATTTTTACGCGATTAGCAAAGAGTGTGGCGTCATCGAACAGCGATGAAGACATAGTGCATCTGGCTAAGCAAGCGGAAGAGCTGTACCAAGGGGATTTGTATCTTCCTGAGGATGAATGCTTTAGGTTTGCAGATCCCATTCGAGTTGCCCTGAGAGATCAATACATAGATACCATGGTAACGGCTTCGGCGGCTGCTTTGAGAATTACCCACTATACGCTTGCGGTACATTTTGCAGAGCTCGCCTACCTTGTTGATGATATGCGAGAGGACACACTTATGGCGCTCATTCAGGCGCTGAGAAAATGTGGTCGGGCGCAGGATGCGCAGCATTACTACGATTTGTACGTGCAGAAATACGTTATGAAGCGTAGAAAAATGCCGTCTAAACAGCTCAGGATGATTGCAGGTGCAGAAAAGGGAGAAGAATCAATAGAAACTAGTGGTGGAGAAATAACGAAATTGGGATTTTACGACGCCATGTAGTGTGATTCAAGCAGTTAGACGGGGTATGATATATAAGTTGAATACTGTGTCTATCAACCGAAGATAGATGCCCGACGTCAAGGAAAAAGCTATGCCTAATTTCCTCTCTAAGATTCTGTCCTTTGGCGCTGACAAGGACCTCAAAGCATATCAGCGTATTGTCGAGAAGATCAATGCGCTTGAGCCAACAATGCAGGAAATGAGCGATGAAGAGCTTCAGGCTCAGACCGAGAAGTTCAAGGCTCGCTATGCTGAAGGAGAAAGTCTAGACGATCTTCTCCCAGAGGCTTTTGCGACGGTACGTGAAGCGTCAGTAAGAACTATTGGTCAGCGTCACTTTGATGTCCAGCTCATCGGTGGTATCGCGCTGCATAAGGGCACTATCGCAGAGATGAAGACCGGTGAAGGTAAGACGCTTGTCTCCACTCTTGCTGGTTACCTTAACGCACTGAGCGGCGAAGGCGTTCACATCGTTACGGTCAATGACTACCTGGCTAAACGAGACAGTGAGTGGATGGGCACCATCTACAAGTTCTTGGGCATCAGTGTTGGCCTTCTGCAGAACGGCATGCGACTGAGCCTTAAAAAGCCTGCATATGAGGCAGATATTACGTACGGTACAAACTCAGAGTTTGGCTTTGACTACCTGCGCGACAACATGGTCACTCGCCCAGAGATGCGTGTTCAGCGTGGACACCACTACGCCATCGTCGACGAGGTTGACTCCATCCTTATCGATGAGGCTCGTACCCCTCTGATTATTTCTGGTGCTGGCACTAAATCCGCAGGTACCTATAAGGATTTTGCAAAGGCAGTTCGTGGATTAACTCCAGATGTTGACTTTGAGATGGATGAGGCAAAGCACATCATTGCAACAACAGAGATTGGTCTCGAGAAGGTCGAGCGCGCTCTCAACATTGACGATATCTACAACGATGAGACTGGCCAGCTAGTCAATCACCTTCAGCAGGCGCTGAAGGCTGAGTACATGTTCCATCGTGACCAGCAGTACGTTGTCATTGATGGCGAAGTAAAGATTGTTGATGAGTTTACTGGTCGTATCATGGAAGGTCGTCGTTATTCTGAGGGTCTTCACCAGGCAATTGAGGCAAAAGAGAACGTTCAGGTACGTGAAGAAAACCAGACTTTGGCAACTATCACCCTCCAGAACTACTTCCTCATGTACGACAAGCTCTCCGGTATGACCGGTACTGCAATGACCGAGGATGCAGAGTTCCGTGAGGTTTATCACGTTCCTGTTCAGGTTATTCCACCTAACCGTCCGGTTAAGCGTGAAGACCTCGATGACCTGGTTTATCGTACTATTGACGCTAAGTTTGAAGCTGTCGTAAGAGACGTTGAAGAGCGTCATCAGAATGGTCAGCCAGTACTGGTTGGTACCGTTTCCATTGACAACTCCGAGCGTATTTCTCGCATTCTGTCTAAGCGTGGCATTAAGCACAACGTTTTGAACGCTAAATTCCACGAGCGTGAGGCACAGATTATTGCTCAGGCTGGTCGTGAGGGTGCAGTTACTATTGCAACCAACATGGCAGGTCGTGGTACCGATATTCTTTTGGGTGGCAACCCAGATGTCATGGCTGAAGATATCCTTCGTAACCAGGGAATTGAGCCAGCTGAGGCTACTCAGGTGCAAAAAGAAGCTGCGCGCAAAGAAGCAAAGGAAATCTGCGCTACTGAGCGTGAGGCAGTAACCGCTGCAGGCGGTTTGTGCGTTATTGGTACCGAGCGTCATGAGAGCCGTCGTATTGACAATCAGCTTCGTGGTCGTTCTGGTCGTCAGGGAGACCCTGGTCAGACCCAGTTCTACCTTTCTCTTGAAGATGATTTGATGCGCCGCTTTGGTGGAGATCGCATGGATGGCGTTGCAGCAATGATGCAGCGCTATGAGCTTCCAGACGATATGCCAATTAAGGCAAAGATTGTTACCAAGCTTGTCGAGGGCGCCCAGCGCAAGGTTGAGGAAGTCAACTTTGCAATGCGTAAGAACGTCCTTGATTACGACGATGTTATGAACAAGCAGCGTCAGGTCATTTACGCAGAGAGAAACAAGATTCTTGACGG
>JAHACE010000031.1 GCA_018376005.1 Atopobium sp.
CGCTCAAGTGCAGCGCGAGAAACGCTGTCTGGCCTGCAAGAACAGCCAAGGTCTTCCGACTTCTGCTGAGCTGCAGGAGATGTGTCCATGTCAGCAAGAGGAATACGTACCACCTTGCCACTCTCAAGACGAAGTGCAATCTCCTCTTTTGGCGTGTTGTACTCAACAATTTTTGCCATACCCAGAGGAGTCTCAATGACAGCGTTGCGCTTTGGAGCACGGTTCTTAAAGTCACGATAAGCTTCAAACTCATAGCGCAAGCAGCACATTAAGCGGCCACACGCACCAGAAATCTTAGTGGAGTTCAGAGGCAAATCCTGCTCTTTTGCCATACGGATGGAAACTGGCTCAAAAGAGAGACCAAACCTTCTACAGCAGAGCTCTTGTCCACAGTGACCGTAGCCACCAATAACCGCTGCTTCTTCCCTGACGCCAATCTGACGCATATCAATGCGCTCGTGGAGCTCATGAGAAAGCTCACGAACAAGCTGCCTAAAGTCCACGCGATCATCAGCCGAGAAGTAACATACGACCTTCTCGCCATCAAAAAGATACTCGACGCCAATAGGCTTCATCTCAAGTTCTTCTTGAACAGCAAACTTCCTAAACACAGGAAGCGCAGCCTCGCCCTTAGCGGCAAGTTCTTCTGCGCGAGAAAGGTCCTCGTCAGTTGCTACACGAACAACGTCTTTGAGCTCGGCTTTATTTGTCTTGTACTCAAACTCCTCCTGAGAAATCTCACGAGGATCAGCTACAGCCAGACCAATCTCTAGACCTCGCTCGGTCTGACAAATGACGTGATCACCCTCAAGAACGCCAGACTCCTTTGGATCAAACCAAAGGTCGCGCGCGGCGTATTCAAATTTCACCGGGACAACGGTGGGCATGTAAGTGCCTCCTTGATATGCAGCAGCATAACCTCAAGGGTTAGCTGGGGAGAAACAGAGCGGTCCAGGTTGTATTGAGCCTCTTGCACCGCAGCAAGAGCCCCCAAAACACCCTGGGTATAAGTTTGAGATGCAACGCGGTCAATAATGCCTGCTGCATCCGTATTTACTATTTCTTCATCAACTGCTTCACAACACAACAGTACGTCGCGAAGAAGCGATTCCAGAATTGCCAACATTTCTATGATACCCGAACGCTCGCGCGCTGTGAGTTCTCGCTTATTTGCTGCCTCAACCTGCTTTAACGCAGCGCTGGTAAGAAAGTCTTCATTTTGAGCAAGCGCCTCTTCTTGAGCTCGCCTTACATCCCCTAGAGGGATTTTTGCAGCTTCTATCAGCTCTTTTGCGGAAGTGAGTACATCCCACGAGTCATTTCTGAGCAGGTTGCCAAAAACATCAATGAGCTGTCTGCGAATGTTTTTTCGCGTAGAAGACTGCAAAAACTCCACAGCTCTACCAGGGGTTCCTGTTGCTGCAAGCGCAATACGAGCTTCTTGTTCTGTGGCGGAAATCTCTCGCATAATAGCGGCTTTAGCAGCAGCGTCAGTGAGTGTTCTAAACGCAACTACCTGACAGCGAGAAACAATGGTGGGAAGCACCGCAGAAGAAGAACGTGCAGACAGAATAAAGATGGTGTCTGCAGGTGGCTCTTCAATAGTTTTGAGCAGTGCATTTGCAGAATTTTCTCTGAGCAAATCAGCGCGGTCAATCACGTAAATCTTATGAGTTGAGCGCATGGGCGCCAGACTAACATCAGCGATGAGCTGACGAATCTGCTCAATGAGGTAGCCATTTGCGGAAGCTGGAGTAAGTACGTGAACGTCAGGGTGAGTACCGCGAGAAATACGAATGCAGTCGTCACAGGCAGCGTCACCGCCTTGAGCGCAAAGCACGCACTGCGCCAAAGCTTTAGCCGCAAGACCTTTACCCGAGCCAGGAGCTCCTACAAACAGATAGGCGTGGCCAAGCTTGTGCTCATGAAGTGCGCGCGCAAGCAGATTTTGAACTTGAGGTTGATCCTGAAGACGGGTAAGTGCCTGAGGAAGTGGATAGGTGTTTTGAGTAGTATGTGTGCTCTCTTGAGTCATAAACGCGTCACTCACCAAGCTCACAAATACCAGGAATAAGATCTGCTAACAGCTGACGAGTACGTGCGCGAACCTCATCAATTGTGCCATCTGCATCTACAACTTTTACACGCTCTGGCTCATTTTGCAGAAGTTGCTTATAACCAGCAAAAACTCGCTCCTGGAAGGCAACACCTTCTGCTTCTAGTCTATCGGCGTCATTTTGCGTAGCACGCGCGTGAGCAACCGTTGGCTCAAGCATAAAGACAAGGGTTCTATCAGGAGAAACCCCACAGCTTCCCAAGTGATTTGCACGGTGCACGAGGTCTATATCAAGACCGCGACCAGCTGCTTGATAGGCAAAGGTGGAGTCATAGAAGCGATCACACAAGACAACTTTGCCCGCAGCTAGAGCTGGTCGGATAACCTCTCCCACCAGCTGGGCACGACTTGCTTCATAGAGTAAGAGCTCACACTCATCGCACATCGAGCCATTTTCTGGATTGAGAACCATACCTCTGATCTGCTCAGAAATAGCAGTGCCACCGGGCTCACGAACAAAAACCACGTCAAAGCCAAGAGCTTCAAGGTCTTCTCGCAGAAGAGAAGCTTGTGTTGACTTACCACAGCCATCAACGCCTTCAAGCGTGATAAACAAGCCTTGAGATGTACGTGCGTCTTTGTTCATGCTTCCCTCCCCCTTAACTATCTCACGATACAGGCAGATTGTGTTTCTCGCCATGAATATTCTAAAGGTTTTGCGCATTTCCACATGAAAAGTGCTCAAAAATGGGTAAAAATACGTATGGAGCGGGCGTTGGAGAGGGACGCTCGTTCTTCCGAAAACGGTGCACCTCTCGATGCACCGTCATACGTTTACTTTTTTGCTGCCTTGGTGGATTTGGTGCTCTTAGTACTCTTACGAGCGCCTCTACGCGAGGCAGTTTTCTTTTCTTTACCAGGGCAATCAGTCTTCTCGAGCTTTCCACGAGCAGGCAGAGGATAGCTGGTCTCGCACTCCTCGTAGTTGGTGCAGCGAATAAAACGCTTGCCCGTACGCTCTGACTTGTGGGCCACCAGGTCCCCGTGCTTGCCATTGGCCTTGCAGGTTGGACACTCACCCACAATAAGATCTGGCTCTGCGTTTGTAGGACAAGCAGGATTAATGCAAGTCTCATACGCACGCTGTCTAAACGGCTGAACCTTTACGCGAGGAGCACCGCACTCTGGGCAGACACCGGCCTCTCCCTCAAGCGGCTCAACGCGTCCCTGAGGCAGTGGATAGGTAACATCGCAGTCTGGCCAACCCATGCAGCCAACAAAGCTTCCACGAGTCTTTAGAGAGCTCTTAGCAACCAAGTCTTTGCCGCACTTAGGGCAGGTTCCCACCTTTGCGTCAGCAGTAACCGCATCGGCAATGGCCTCGGACAGGTCTTCTTTGTGGTCAATAAGCGTATCAATCATGCCTGCAAGCAGGGCTCTTGAGTGCGTAACAACGCCATCTCGCGTGTCTTTGCCCTCAGCAACGCTTGTCATATCGGACTCAAGCTCTGCTGTCATATCAGGCGAGGTAATGTGCGGTGCAAATTGCGAAAGTGCATCAACAATTGCCATACCAAGCTGACTTGGCTCAACAGGATCATTCTTGAGGTATTTACGCTGGTAGAGCGTATCAATAATGGAGGCACGCGTGGACTTTGTACCAAGACCTCGCTTCTCCATCTCTTGAATAAGCTTGCCCTGGCTATAGCGAGCAGGCGGCTCTGTCTGCTTAGCGTCAAGCGACAAAGACTGAATAGAGATAATCTCTCCCTCGCCGACATCAGGAATCTGATCGTCTTTCTTAAGGCCAAAGGGATAAATCTCTCTAAAGCCTGGCTCTGCCAGCACGGTTCCATTTGCAACAAAGGGCTGACCAGCAACATCAAGCGTGATCTTAGTGCCGCTCATAGTAGCTGGACCCATAAGGGTTGCGAGGAACCTTCGAGCAATCAAGTTATAAAGCTTCCAAGCTGCAGGCTGCAAAGCATCTGGATTTGCAGCTGCTGTTGGATAAATTGGTGGGTGGTCAGTAGACTCCTGCTTACCACGAGTGGCATGAAGCTTTGACTGACCCAAAAGCTTTTTGCAGGTAGGAGCATACTGAGGAACTGCAGACAGCGTACGGACACAGTCCTTCAAGTCAAGCGAACTTGGGTAGACCGTGTTATCAACACGAGGGTATGAAATCAAGCCGTCCATGTACAGAGACTCTGCCAAACGCATAGTTCTAGCTGGCGAGATACCCTCTGCAGCTGCAGCTGCCTGCAGCGACGTGGTGTTAAACGGAGCTGGTGGCTGCTGCTTTCTGCTACGAGACTCAATCTCGACAACCGTTGCCTGCGTCTGATCTTTAACAACTGCGTAAGCTGCATCTGCTTCAGCTTGATCCCAGAACCTTGCGGTCTGATGAACCATCTTAAAGGTTGCATCCGCATCATCTTCTGGAGCAGCAACACCAGAAATAACCCAATAATCTTCTGGCTTAAATGCCAAGCGCTCACGCTCGCGCTCAACAACAAGTGCCAGCGTAGGAGTCTGAACACGACCAGCAGAGCGCGTATTGCCCAGACCTCCAAAGCGTGCAGTGGTCAGGTAACGGGTCAGTACAGCACCCCAAATGAGGTCGATATACTGCCTGGACTCACCTGCTGCAGCCAAGTTGTAATCAAGATCCACCAGGTTATTGAAGGCAGTCTCAATCTCTGTCTTAGTAAAGGCGGAGTAGCGTGCACGAAATACTGCCAGATTAGGATTAACCGAGAGAACCTGTGCCAGCGCATCAGAGCCAATAAGCTCTCCCTCGCGGTCAAAGTCTGTGCCGATAATGACAGACTCTGCCTTCTTAGCAAGGTTCTTGAGGGCGCGAATAATTTCTTTTTCTGCAGGCTGTTTATCTACAGGAGCCCAAATCAAATAGGGCAAGCTGGGGATTTTCCAGCCCTTAAGGTCAACGCCATCTGCCATAAAAGGCTTGCGCTTAACCTTATAAGGAGGACGCTCAAGGCCATCTGGAACATCTGCAGGAAGGTGTTCCCCTTCTGCAGTTTCTCCATACCAGCCCTCTTCCTTGTCAAACTTGAGAGCCAAAGGAAAATCCGGTTGCAGAATATGACCACGAAGACCAATAGCGACATGGTCTTCTCCGCCACGTCTAAAACGATAAACAGGAGTGTTGTATACCTTGTCTGTCTCAGGCTTACCCGATTCAGACAGAAGGCGAGCAATCTGCTGCGCTGCGTCGTTTTTCTCGGTAACAACTAGAATCAAAGAACAACACTCTCCAAAGTAAAAATGAAACTATTAGATTTTGTCTAGCTCATGCTGCTCGTAGTCCTCGCGGCTCCACTTAAGAGCGGCTTTGCCATCACGGGCAATAATGACGTAGCGAGCAACGGCCAGAGCAACTTCGTACAGCAGAATAAGAGCTGCAAACATCAAAATCATGGTGACAGGTGATGCGTCAGGAGTGACTACTGCAGAAAGAATCATCAGGCCAACATAGACATAGCGCCACTGCTCACGCATATCCTTGTAAGGAACAAGGTGAAGAATAGCCAGGTAGAAGATAACTAGTGGAAGCTGGAACGCAACGCCAAAGCCAATCTCAAACATCATAATAATGTTGAGATAATCGCTTGCCTCATTAATAGTTCCTGCAAACTCCTGCGACTGACCAATCATCCAACCAATTGCAGTGTTCAAAATGATGAAGTAGCAGAACAGCATACCCAAGAAGAACAAGGTAATCATGGCTGCCACGGTAGGAACAACCCACTTGCGCTCTTTAGCGTTAAGTGCAGGCAAGAAGAAAGCCATAATCTCCCAGATGATAATAGGTGTGCAGATAATCACCGAGAAGAAAAAAGCTACCTTAAACCTGATACTAAAGCCGCCGAGGACCGAGATAACCGTAAGCTTACCATCGGTCAAAAACTCCCTGATAGGGTCAATCAAGATCTCAATCAATGCAGGCGTTGCAAAATAAATAATGATCGCGGTAACAAAAAGCGATACCACCACAATGGTCACGCGGCGACGGAGTTCTCCCAGGTGATCAAAAAGTGGCATACGAGCTGGAGTAATAGGCATTACACACGAAAGCTGGACTTATGCGTCCTGGCTTTCTCCCTCCTCTCCAGCAACTTCTTCTTTCTTGTCTTCTGCCATAGAGCGAGAAGAACGTGCAGATCCAAGGTTATAGAGGTCTTTTGCAGATGGAGCTGCAGCAGGAGTTTCTTCTGCAGCCTTAGGTGCCACGTGCTTAGTTGCCTCTGTAGAATCATCGGAGAAAGCAACAGAAGACGTAGCTTGTGGTGCAGCAGCAGGAGCTTCTTCAGCAGAAGCGGCCTCTGGCTGCTCAGCCTCCTGGGTCTGCTCAGCTTGCTTACTCTGCTCAGCAGCCTCAGCGGCAGCCTTCTCAGCTGCCTCACGCTCTTCCTTGAGGCGAGCACGACGCTCAGCAAAGGTCTCCTGATGGTCAGTATCCTCGCGGTCAGCATCAGATGCAGCATTTTTGAGCTGCTCGGAGCGCTTGGGCTTCTCGTGAAGTGCATCCGCTGCAGGGTCAAGTAAGTCTGCACGGACAACTTTATTAAAGCCTTCTTGCGCGTTCTGGAACTGTCTAAGAGCGCGGCCAAGCGTGCGACCCATACCAGGTAATTTATCAGGACCAAATACTAAAAATGCAAAGAGCAAAATTAGTACGAGCTCTGTTTCTCCAATGCCAAACACAAGCAATACCTTTCTGGAACAAACATAAACAAGCTCTTTGAACCGTTTCTCAAAGAGCTTGCAAGTTACCAAACCTACTTGCGAACGTTAAGGTCTTTATCGACCCCAAGAAGCGAAAAGACACGCTCCACGTTTTTCTGAGGATTTGCAACAACAAGCACAGAACCACTCTCTTGTGCTCGATGTGCAGCACCCACTAAAACGCCAATGCCCGTCGAATCAATATAAGCTACCTCAGCAAAATCAGCTTCAACTTCTTTTGCTCCATCGGCGAGCGCGGTATCCAAAGCATCGCGAAGCTCAGAGGCGTTTGATACGTCTACCTCGCCCTCAATGCGAATAATGGCCTTTTCATCTGTAATTTCAGAGCTTATCTCTAGTGCCATAACTCCTCCTTACTTGGTGTTATTTGAAGAGGTAGAGGTGTTTCCGTTTAATGCATCAAGAACTTTCTGTGCATTATCCCTCACACCGGCGCTATTGTCGGAATCCTTTTCAATTGCCTTCTGCAGTGCCTCTTTTGCAAGATCTACTTGATCAGTAACACGATACATCATTCCCAAATTAAGCCAACCGTTAGCATAATCTGGAGAGCGATCCGTTACTGCCTTAAGTGCCTCAACAGCACCTGTTTGGTCTCCTGCGTAGAACTGCGCAATGGCTCTATCAACACGGACCTCATCAGAATCATTTGAAGCAAGATACGTATCGTACTCGGCAATTGCTTTGTTGATCAGCTGTAAAGACTGCTTCTGAACAGAGTCATCTTGAGAGGAACTCTTAAGCGCCATTCCCCAACCTAAATAGGTACGAGCCAAATCAAGATGTGCTGGCAGATTATCTGGGTTGGACTGAATAGCAGACTCTTTTTCTTCTGCCTGTTTCTGATAGACCTGGTTAATAGCCTCAGGAGAATTCTGCTGAGTCTGATGCTGCTTTTGCGAGTTAGAGAAAATGCTGGCAAGAGAAGGCAACATCATAGATATAGCAATAAAGAGCGAGAATACGCCAATAGCAATCTTCATGCCTGTAGAAGGACCTGGCTTTTTAGGAGCCTCATCGGGCTTGCGGTCCTTTGCCTTCTTTTTTGCTGTCTGGTTTGCCATGGCAACCAGCTCTTTTTCTGCCTTCTGTTCTGGTGTAAGTTCTGGCTTTGAAGTATTAGTTGGCATTCAACATCCAATCGCTTTTTCTAAACATAACTAATCAAGATACGGCAGAATGGGTCTACTTTCAAAGGAAATACCAAAGTTACACAAGCTATCCCCAGACGCTCTGACCACGATCAACTTTTGCAAGTCGAGCACTTACCTGTTTAACAGCAACAATAAACACATCAAGTGCTGCATCAAGCTCTTCCAACGTTGGGTAACTTGGAGCAATTCTGATATTAGTATCAAAAGGATCTTTACCGGCTGGCCATGTAGCTCCTGCAGGTGTCATGGTAACGCCCAGTTCATTGGCGCGAGAAACAATTGCGCGGATCTCCCAGGCCCTCCTGCAGCTTGCGTTCAACCAGTTCAAAACGTGGTCGAAGCAGCGCGGCATGCTTTTGCATATGAGCTTCAATGCCCTGAGCGTCTTTGAGGAAACGCACATGTGCCAACTGAGAGATTTTCTCGGGAGAAACTCGAGCAACCTTGAAAGCGCTTTGGATTTCTTTACTGTCTGCAGGACTTGCAGCAACCCATGCCATGCCTGAGCTTGGGAAGGTTACCTTTGCCGTTGAGGCAAAAGCAATTACCAAGTTCTTTTGAGCGCCTTCTGCAGCAACCTCTGAAAGTGCATCAAAGATATTTAAGAGCTGAGGAGCCTTAGATTCTGGTACAAAGGCATGAATCGCGTAGGCGTTATCCCAGAAGATTCTAAAGTCAGAAGCTGCAGGTTTGAGGTTTGCAAACGCACGAACAACCTCGTCTGAATAGGTGATGCCCGTTGGGTTGGCAAAACGTGGAACGCACCAAATTCCCTTAACAGAGCTGTCGTTTTCAACAAGCTCCTTGACCACGTCCATATTGGGGCCGTCATCAGTCATAGGTACTGCAACGTTTTCAAAGCCGTAATGCTGTGTAATAGCAAAATGACGGTCATAACCGGGGGCGGGGCACAGGAACTTGAGCGTGGTACCCTGAGCTTTTGCGGCTGCCATCTGCTCTGCCCAAGAAGGCTGACCAGAAAGACCGTGGGTTACGGCATGAGAAATAATGTCATGCATAAGGTTAAGGCTTGAAGAGCCATTTACGATGACCTGATCAGCAGGTACGCCTGTGATCTCCGCGGCAAAGGCCCGCGCAGAAGGAAGGCCCCAAGGGTCTCCGTAGTTGTCTGCAAAAGAGCCGCCGTCAGTCAGATCAGAAGCAGAATTCAGCTCGTCAAGCATAGGCTTAGACAGCGCCGTCTGCGCAGGACTTGGCTTTCCGCGAGCCATATCAAGCTTGAGGTTTTTCTCGCCAAGTGCACGAGCTTCTTGTCCAATAAGCTCAAGAGCCTGGTTAAGCTCAGCGTCGCTCATTTTCTGATAAGCGTTTTGCTCAGAGGTTGACTTTGGCTGGAACAGCTCGCGAGAAACTAGCTCAAACATGACACTCCCCTTTTCGGTCTCTGCGTGATACAAAGTATAGGTGATTTAAAAATCAACGCGACAAGGAGAATCATGGCAAATTCTGCACAGCCTGGCATGCGCTCGGAGGCATATGGCGAGCTCCAGCACCTTGTTGACAATCTTTATAAGCGCA
>JAHACE010000032.1 GCA_018376005.1 Atopobium sp.
GTTCTTGCCGCCACGCTCAACAATGCTGTCAAGCTGATCGGGTTTCTCGCGCACAAAGTCTGCTGCTTGAGCAACCTCAAGAGCTGTCCAAAGCTCCTCGTCAGAGGCGTTTGGATTCTTCCAGCAGAGATTGGAGCGAATGGTGCCGCTGACCAGTGAGGTGTGCTGTGGAACGTAGCCAATAAGGGAACGCAGCTGCTCAAACGTATACGTTTTGACGTCGTGGCCAAAGACACTTACGGAGCCACTTTCTGTATCAAAAAGACGTGGGATGAGGGCAGCAAAACTGGACTTACCAGAACCTGTACCGCCGATGATACCCAGTGTCTGACCAGCCTGAAGCGTAAGATTGATACTAGAAAGAGCAGGTTCTCCCCCGCCGTCATAGACAAGCGAGGCGTCTTTGAATGCCACAGCGGTACCGGTAAAATTAGATTCTGTGAGGTTGAAATGCTCATTTCCCTTATCAGAGAGCGCTGGCCTAGTATTCAGAACTTCCATTACGCGTGCAGCAGACGCAGTTCCGCGTGTAATGATAATAACCAGGTTAGCAACGTAGCCAATAGCTAAAAGCGCACTGGTCATATAGCTGACAAGTGCCACCACGGTACCTTGGGATAGCGTACCTGCAAGCTAAAACTGCCTCGGAGAATTGTTCCTTCTCCTCTGCCTCATGCCTAAAGGCTCTAATCACACGAATACCAGAAAGCATTTGTCGCATATATAAAGAAACAGTATCTAGGCGTTTCTGCAGCTCAGCAAAAAGCGCGATAGATTTACGTGCTACAAAAAAGAAAATAGCTGCAACCAGTACGGTTGCCAGCAAAAAGACCATACCAAGCTTAGCGTCAAGCATAAGAGTTGCAATAATGGAGCCAGCAGCAAGGATTGGCCATCTGACCAGCTGACGAATACCCAAAGCAACGGTTACCTGCACCTGGTTAACGTCGTTGATAAGGCGGGTTACCAGCGTGTCTGTTCCCAGCGTAGAAACATCGGCACTTGAGAGCTCTTGAATCTTCTTAAAGAGCTCATTGCGCAGATCGGTTCCCGTACGCTGAGACACAATCGAAGCAATTTTCTGGCAGACAAGCGTAAAACTAAAGCCAACTATTGCAATAACTACCAGCAAAACTCCGTAGCGAATAATGTCGTACATGTTTGCCCCGTGAATACCCAGGTCAATCATGCGTGCAATAATCAACGGTGTCAGAAGGTCACCAACTACCTCAACACCTTTACAGAGCAAGGCCACAAAACTCTTTCGACCGTACTTTGGCCACACAAACTTAGAGAGTAACTCTCCCATTTACGCCTCACCAAGTTTCTCTGCCATCGTGAGCCATTCATCTTCCAGCTCTGTAAGCGCCGCCTCTGCGTCATCAAGCTGCTGCTGCAACTCCATCAAACGCTGCGCATCAGTAGCATCAGCGATGCTCATCTGCTCCCTAATCTGCTCAGGCAGCTCTTGAGCCTTGCTCATACGACGTTCGATCGAGTCAAAGCGCTTCTTGAGCTCGCGGCGTTCAGCGTTACTCAGTACCGCACTCTCCTGGCGAGAAGCCCCGTCTACCTGCGGCTCATTTGCACCTGAGGCTCCGCATGCACCCGACAACTTCCCCGTACTTCTCGTCATCTGCTTTGCAGCATCAACAAGCTTGAGGTACTCGTCAACGCCACCAGGAACGTGGCGAATGTGGCCGTCTATGAGGGCATATTGGTCGTCGGTGACGCGCTCAATCAAGAAGCGATCATGACTGACAACCAGAAGTGTTCCAGGCCATGAGTCCAGAAGGTCTTCTAGGACAGCCAGCATATCCGTGTCAAGATCGTTGCCAGGCTCGTCCAGCACCAGCACATTTGGCTCTTCTAGAAGAACACACAGCAGAGCCAGACGCCTGCGCTGGCCTCCGGAGAGGTCTTGCAAGCGATTGGTAAACTCTCGACGATCAAAACCCAAGCTTTCAAGCAGCTGTGTAGGACTTTGCATTTTGCCGTTTACCAGGTAACTTGTCTTATACTGGCTCAAAAGCTCTAGTACCGTCCAGGTCTCTTTAGTGGCAAACGTATCAATCTGCTGAGAAAGCCATCCAAATTTGACAGACTTTCCGACCTTCACCAGACCAGAGGTTGGCTGCAGTTGTTGAGTCATCAACTCAAGAAGCGTTGATTTACCAGCGCCGTTTTCGCCTAAGATGCCATAACGGTCGCCAGGGCCAATGAGCCACTCAACATGCTTGATAACGTCTACCTGGGAGTTTGAAGCATCTGCCTGCATATTTGGATCTGCGTCCGCAGCCGTCGCGACGTTCTTATAGGCAAATGAGACATCATGCATCTCAATGACTTGCTTGCCTAACCTAGAAACCGCCATACGCTTAAGCTCAAGCGTGTTTCTAAGTGGTGGATCTTCGGCCAAAAGTTCCATGGCAGCGTCAATCCTAAACTTAGGCTTTGACGTACGTGCCTTTGCACCATGAGCAAGCCAATTAAGCTCTTTTCTCAGCGTATTCTGACGGCGCTCTTCCATCACCGCTGCCTGTCTATCACGTTCAACTCGAGCTTGAATGTAGGCAGAATAGCCGCCGTCAAAAGGGTCAATAACGCCATCGTGGACTTCCCACATGTGGTCGCAGACCTCATCCAAGAACCAACGGTCATGTGTGACCAGAATGAGGGCGCCATTTCCCTCTGACCAGCGGTTTTTAAGGTGATTTGCAAGCCACTGAATAGCGTGAAGATCAAGGTGGTTAGTTGGCTCGTCAATAAGCATTAAGTCCCAGGTGCCCACAAGCAGTCGAGCCAAATCGCAGCGTCTACGCTGACCTCCAGAAAGCTCTCCTACCAGGCCATTCCAGTCTAAGTCTCCAATGAGCTCATCAATAATTTTACGGATGCGAGCGTCAGATGCCCACTCGTACTCTGGCGTGTCTCCCACAACAGCACTGCAAACTGTCTGTGTATCAGAAAGTGAATCACTTTGGCCCATATAGCCTACTTGGATGCCACTTCTCCAAATTACGTTACCAGAATCGGGCTCAATTCTTTTGGCGATAAGATCTAAGAGGGTTGATTTTCCATCGCCGTTTTTGCCCACAACACCAATACGGTCACCCTCATTAACGCCAATAGTCTGGTTGGTAAGAACCTTCTTACCAGGCCATTCCATAGAAATTTGTTCGCAACCTACTAGAATTCCCACTAGTTATCACCTAAAAAAGAACGAAGTAACGCAATTTCTTCTCCCCAACCAGAAAGCTCAGAATGAGGAGTCTCCAAAATCATAGGAAGCGTGTTGACGCGCGGATTAGTCACCACAGCGCGGAACGTCTCTAAGCCAATATAGCCTTTGCCAATCTGCTCATGTCTATCTTTATGAGCCCCAAGAGGATTCTTGGAGTCATTAAGGTGCAAGGCTTTTAGCTTGTCTAAGCCAACTATCTGGTCAAATGTATCTAGAACCTCATCAAGATTTTCTACAATCTCATAGCCGCCATCATGAACATGGCAGGTATCAAGGCACACACCCATCAGCTCGGGATGGTTTACCTTATCTAGAATTGCAGCAATCTCCTCAAACGTTTTACCAACTTCCGTGCCCTTGCCCGCCATAGTTTCAAGAAGAACAGTGGTGTGCTGACCTTCAAACAGACAGTCATTAAGTGCGCTTGAAATTTGCTCAATTGCCACATCAGAACCTTGACCCACATGGCTACCAGGATGAAAGTTGTAATAATTGCCTGGCAGATACTCCATACGCTCAAGATCTTCTGTGAGCGCTCGACGAGCAAAATCCCTGGTCTCGTCTTTTGCAGAGCACAGGTTCATGGTGTAAGGAGCATGCGCAACCAGAGGCCCAAAGTGATGAGCCTCCAGCAGCACCCTGAGCTTTGTAACATCAGCCTCATCTAGAGCCTTAGCGTTGCCACCACGAGGGTTTCTAGTAAAGAAAGCAAAGGTAGTTGCACCAATAGAAAGAGCATCCTTACCCATTGCCTCCCAGCCCTTAGCTGCCGAGAGATGGCATCCAATAAAAAGTTCTTCTGGTTGCACGCTATGCACGCTCCTCAAGCATTTTGGCCACACGGTCCAAAAGCTCTGAAGCTACGTCAGTAAGTGGCAAAGTCTCAAGCTGTTCTATACCTTGAGGAGTTACAAAAGTCACACGGTCTGTATCTGAGCCAAAGGTTGAATCTAGTCTAGACACATCATTTGCCACAATCATGGAGCAACCTTTACGCTCAAGTTTAGCCTGAGCATGCTCCAAAAGGTTATTTGTCTCAGCTGCAAAACCTACGACAACCTGGTCTTTCTTGGTCTTTGACAGGCTGGCGAGAATATCGGTGGTTTCTTTAAGGTCAATAGACTCAAGATACTCTAATGATTTCTTGAGCTTATGATCTGCTGGATGAGCAGGCGTGTAGTCGGCAACAGCTGCCGTCAAAATAGCGACGTCAACGCTGTCAAAGACGCTTGCACAAGCTTTATACATATCTTCAGCAGACACTACTCTTTGCACGTTGACTCCTTGAGGAGCCTCAAGATATGTGGGTCCAGAGATAAGGGTGACATCCGCTCCACGACTAGCTGCAACTTTAGCCACGGTATAGCCAAGTTTTCCTGTTGAGCAGTTGGCAATAAAGCGAACTGGATCGATCTTCTCGTGCGTTGGTCCTGCGGTAATAAGAAGCTTTTTACCTGCAAGATCTTGCTTACCTGATGCGGTGTCTTTACCAGAAAGAACCTCCAGCGCAGCGTCTACTATCTGCTGAACAGGAGCAAGCTTGCCATCACCGGTATAACCGCAGGCAAGACGCCCTGACTCGGGCATAACCATGAGGATGCCGCGCTGACGGAGAAGTGCGACATTTGCCTGAGTGGCTGGATTTTTCCACATATGCGTATTCATGGCAGGAGCCACAAGAACTGGCGTGTGAGCTGCTAGAAGAGTTGTACTTGCTGCGTCATCAGCTATACCATGAGCCATCTTTGCCATGATATTGGCAGTAGCCGGAACAACTACCATGCAATCTGCCCAGTCAGCAAGGTCAACGTGAGCAACAGGAGTCTCGGCATTGTTGTAGAGCGACTGCACTACCTCATGATGCGTAAGTGCCTCAAAGGTAGTCTTTCCAACAAACTGGGCTGCATCTTCTGTCATAACAACACGGACGTCGCAGTCAGCTTTCTGAAAGCCTCTGAGTACTTCGCAGGCTTTATATGCAGCAATTCCTCCGCACACCACAAGGCATACAGAGGACTGAGCGGTTTTATCCAACATAGCGATAAATTCCTTTATTCTTCAAACGCTGTAGATGTAATAAGCATCCTGTGGCAATAAGGGCACTCAGCAATCTCGGAGCTGTGCTGAAGATCGTGGAATGAACTTGGTTGCAGTTTAACGCGACAGACACTTGGAATGTTTCCTACAAGGTGCTCAACTGCCAGGCCCTTAAAACGTTTACGTGCAGCTTCATAGCGCTCAAGCGTGTCAGAAGAAATCTGAGCTGCAAGCTCTTCTCGAGATTTAGAGAGCTCAACAATCTCTGCGCGAAGAGCCGCAGAATCAATCTCAAGGGACTGAGAAAGGCTCTCACGCTCTTTCATAAGCTTTACCTGCAAGTCTTGAGCTGTCTGATAAGCCTTCTTGCACTTCTCAAGCTCTTCTGTTTTTGCTGCAAGTTTAAAATCGCACTTCTCGATATTCTTTGCCAAAGAAGAAAGCTGCTGGTCAAAGTCTCTAAGAGCACGATGATTAGTTGCAGTTTCTACAGCAGCAGAAACCTCATCTGTTTTAAGGACATAATGGGCGCGCTGCTCATTGAGGTCAGAAATATCAATTTCTACGTCTTTTTTAAC
>JAHACE010000033.1 GCA_018376005.1 Atopobium sp.
CTTAGGAAGCTGCTCCTCGATGTCCTTAAGCTCTGCTGGTGCCCAGTCTGGAAGAGACTTAGCAAGAGAAGAGGTTGGGCCATCAATCTTGGTGCCGTGGTACGTAAGCTCAACATCGTTGTATGCAGAGAGACCCGTACCTGCAGGAATCTGCTTACCAACAATAACGTTGGACTTGAGGTCAAGCAGGTGGTCAACATCGCCCTCGATGGCTGCAGAGGTGAGAACGCCTGCAGTACGGATGAACGATGCGCTGGAGAGCCAAGAATCAATAGAGCTTGCAACCTTCAGCGTACCAAGGATTGCTGGCTCTGCCTCTGGTGGAGTACCACCAGCAAGGGCAATGTTCTGGACAGTCTCTGCAAAGACATAGCGGTCCACATACTGACCAAGCAGGTATGAAGAGTCACCTGGGTTGGTAACCTGAACACGGCGAAGCATCTGACGTGCGATAACCTCGATGTGCTTATCGTTGAGTTCTACACCCTGGGAGGTATAGACGTCCTTAACGGACTCAACGAAGGTGTGCATGGTGGACTCAATGTCAGTGAGTCGACGGAGCATACGGAAGTTGACGAAGCCGCGGGTAATCTGGTCACCAGCACGGACAACAACGCCATCCTCAATGCCAGGCATGAAGCGGACGGATGCAGGTACACGCCACTCCTCGATAACACGGGAAGCATCGTCTGCATCAACAATACGCAGCAGGTACTCAGTGGTCTCTGGGGTGATGTGAAGAACACCAGAGACAGGAGCCAGGTCAGCCTCACGGCCAAGAATCTTCTCGTTGACGTTGCCGACGACGTCGAACATACGAGCAACGGTAGGAAGACCCTGCGTAATATCGTCTGCGCCTGCAACACCACCGGAGTGAATGGTACGCATGGTCAACTGAGTACCAGGCTCACCAATGGACTGAGCTGCGATAATACCAACTGCAGTACCAATGTTGACAGGACGACGGGTGGAAAGATCCCAACCGTAGCACTTCTGGCAGACGCCGTACTTAGACTTACAGGTCAGGAGCGCACGGAGCTGAACCTTAGCAAGGCCGTGCTCAACAAGACGCTCAAGATCCTGCTTGGACTCAACATAGCCACCAGCAGGGATAAGAACCTCGCCAGTGTTTGGATCACAGACATCCTCAAGGGTGCAGCGGCCAATCAGGTCAGTATCAACAGAGGTCTGACCAGGCTTAATCAGTGGGTAAGTAACTGCCTCATCAGTGCCGCAGTCCTCCTCACGAACAATGACGTCCTGTGCAACGTCGACGAGTCGACGAGTCAGGTAACCAGAGTCGGAGGTGTGGGATGCGGTATCTACCAGGCCCTTACGAGCACCGTAGGTAGAAATGAAGTACTCAAGAGGCTCAAGACCCTCGCGGAAGTTTGCCTTAATTGGAAGGTCGATGGTCTCACCGGACATATCCGCCATCAGGCCTCGCATACCAGCAAGCTGGCGAAGCTGTGTCTTAGAACCACGAGCTCCAGAGTCAGCCATCATGTAAATTGGGTTATCCTCTGCAAAGCCTGCAAGCATCTCAGAGCCGAGAAGATCGGTGCACTCGGTCCATGCGTTAACAACCTCAACGTGACGCTCTCGCTCGGAGAGGAAGCCGTCCTCGTAGTACTCGTTGATCTGGTCAACGCGGTCCTGTGCCTCCTGAAGCAGCTGTGGCTTGTGTGGAGGAATGACAGCATCCCAAACGGAAACGGTCAGACCAGCAAGGGTTGCGTAGTGGAAACCAGTCTTCTTGATGTTGTCCAGAATTGGCTCAACATCAGCCATTGGGTAACGGTCGCAGCAATCGTTGACCAGAACACCAATGTCGGACTTAACCATCTTGTAGTTGATGTATGGGTAATCCTCTGGCAGGCACTGACGGTTGAAGATAATGCGACCAACAGTGGTCTCAAAACGCTTAGTACCCTCAGTAACGTCCAGGTCCTCATACTGACCGCGGCCAGTCATAACGCGGAAGATAGCGCGATCGCTATCAGCAACGTTTGCATCCTTGGAGCTTACGCGGACAACAACCTTTGCCTGGATATCAAGGTCACGGTTGGCCTCAATAGCCAAAAGAGCATCCTCAAAGCTTGCGAAGGTAAGAGTCTTAGCGTCTTCACCGGTCTTCTCGGAAGTAAGGTAGTAGACACCAAAGACCATATCCTGAGAAGGAACGGTCAAAACCTTACCAGAAGCAGGGCTTCTGAGGTTGTTGCTGGAGAGCATCAGAATGCGAGCCTCTGTCTGTGCCTGAGTAGAAAGTGGCACGTGGACAGACATCTGGTCGCCGTCGAAGTCTGCGTTGAATGGTGCGCAGACCAGTGGGTGCAGGTGGATTGCCTTACCCTCGATAAGGACTGGCTCAAATGCCTGAATGGACAGACGGTGAAGGGTAGGTGCGCGGTTGAGAAGAACGAGGCGGTCCTGAATGACCTCATCCAGAACGTCCCAAACAACTGGAGTACCACGGTCAATAGCGCGCTTTGCGCCCTTAATGTTTTCAACCTTGCGGAGCTCAACCAAACGACGCATGACAAATGGCTTGAAGAGCTCAAGTGCCATAGCGGATGGAAGACCGCACTGGTGCAGCTTCAGGTGTGGGTCAACAACAATGACGGAACGGCCAGAGTAGTCAACACGCTTACCCAGAAGGTTCTGACGGAAGCGACCCTGCTTACCCTTAAGGGCCTCAGCAAGAGACTTCAGAGGACGTCCACCACGGCCGGTAACAGGACGGCCACGGCGACCGTTGTCAAACAGAGCGTCAACGGACTCCTGAAGCATGCGCTTCTCGTTGTTAACAATGATGGAAGGTGCGTCAAGGTCAAGCAGGCGCTTAAGACGATTGTTACGGTTAATAACACGACGATACAAATCGTTTAAGTCGGAAGCTGCAAAACGGCCACCATCAAGCTGAACCATTGGACGAAGATCAGGTGGAATAACTGGTACAACGTCAAGAATCATGTTAGCTGGATCGTTGCCACCCTTAAGGAAGGCGTCAACAATCTCAAGGCGCTTAATGGCCTTCTCGCGCTTCTGCTTCTGAGCATCCTCATTGGCGATAATAGCGCGGAGCTCCTTGGCCTCTTTCTCAAGGTCAATGTTGGAAAGAAGGTCGCGGACTGCCTCAGCACCCATGCCACCCTTGAAATAGATGCCATAGTAGCGCTTCAGCTCGGAGAACAGACCCTCATCGGAGATGAGTTCTCTGGTCTCAAGCTGCATGAACTTCTCGAAAGCCTCACGACGAAGTGTCTTCTCTTCCTCGTACTCTTCCTCAAGATCAGCGACGCCTGCACGAATCTCGTCCTCAGAAAGAGGCTCAAAATCGCCAAACTCGTCATCCTGTGGCTGGCCCTGCTCACGAAGACGTGCGATCTGATCGTCACGCTCTGCGTCAAGCTCTTCGAGGTCTGCTGCAAGCTCCTCACGAAGATCGTCTACGTCAGCCTCACGTGCCTCAGTGTCAACACTGGTGATTACGTAAGATGCAAAGTAGAGGACTTTCTCGAGATCCTTGCTCTTGATGTCAAGAAGACGTGCCAGTGGGAAGCTGGTTGGACTCTTGAAGTACCAGATGTGGCTTACAGGAGCAGCAAGCTCGATGTGGCCCATGCGGTCACGACGAACCTTTGCGGTGGTTACTTCAACACCGCAGCGCTCGCAGGTAATGCCCTTGAAGCGAATGCCTTTATACTTACCGCAGGCGCACTCCCAGTCCCTTACCGGTCCAAAGATCTTCTCGCAGAAAAGGCCGTCCTTTTCTGGCTTAAGGGTACGGTAGTTGATGGTCTCAGGCTTCTTTACCTCGCCATAGGACCAACCGCGGATATCATCAGCAGACGCTAGAGAAATTTTAATAGCGTCAAATTCAGTGGAATCGAAATCTGCCACAGTCGCTACTCCTTATCGGTGGTCGCGTCGCCTACGAGTGCGGATGCACCCTCAGCGTCTTGGGACAGGTCGGAAGCGGTTACCTCAGTGAAGCCAAGGTCGTTGAGGATCTCAACAGCGTTCTTCTCCTCAGGATCTGTGACCTTTGCGGTATTTGTACGCTTACGATAGGAGATTGGCTCAATGTCAAGTGCCAGGGAGCGAATCTCTTTGACCAGAACCTTGAAGGACTCAGGAATTCCTGCAGTAGGAATGTTCTCGCCCTTAACAATGGACTCATAGGTCTTAACACGGCCGTTGGTATCGTCAGACTTAACGGTGAGGATCTCCTGGAGGACGTTAGCAGCACCGTATGCATACAGTGCCCAAACCTCCATCTCACCAAAGCGCTGACCGCCGAACTGTGCCTTACCACCCAGAGGCTGCTGGGTAACAAGAGAGTAAGGACCAGTTGAACGTGCGTGGATCTTATCGTCAACCATGTGGCCGAGCTTCAAGATGTAAGAGACGCCAACGGTAATTGGGCTCTTGAAAGCCTCACCGGTACGGCCATCGTAGAGGGTAGTCTTACCACGCTCGTTGAGCTGTGGAACAAACTCCTCACGCATATCCTCGCCGTACTCCTTGAGAGCCTTGTTGATCATGTTGATGTTGGTGCGGCGAACAATCTCTGCAACGGACTCATCGGTAGCACCGTCAAAGAGTGGTGTTGCAACAGGAATTGGGCCCTCAACGTAACGCTTGGAATCTGCGTCGTCGTCATCCCAACCATGTGCAGCGCCCCAGCCAAGGTGGCACTCAAGCAGCTGACCAACGTTCATACGGGAAGGAACGCCCAGTGGGTCGAGAATAACGTCTACTGGGGTACCGTCTGCCATGTAAGGCATGTCCTCAACTGGGAGAACCTTACAAATAACACCCTTGTTACCGTGACGACCAGCGATCTTATCGCCCTGCTGAATCTTTCTGCGCTGAGCAACAAAGACGCGGACCAGGTCGTTTACTCCTGGAGGCAGGTCGTCTCCAGCCTCACGGCTGAAGCGGACAACGTCAACAACGCGGCCGTAGGAGCCGTGTGGCATCTTAAGGGAAGTATCGCGAACATCGTGGGCCTTAGCACCGAAGATTGCGCGAAGCAGGCGCTCTTCTGCGGTCAGAGCAGTCTCACCCTTAGGAGTGACCTTACCAACCAGAATATCGCCAGGGCCAACCTCAGCGCCGATGCGGATGATACCGTCATCGTCGAGGTTTGCGAGCATGTCCTCACCAAGGTTTGGAATCTCGCGGGTAATCTCCTCAGCACCAAGCTTGGTGTCACGAGCATCAATCTCGTGGCGGGAAATGTTAACGGAGGTCAGGAGGTCTTCCTGAACAACGCGCTCGGAGACGATAATACCGTCCTCGTAGTTGTAGCCTTCCCATGGCATGTAAGCAACGGTAAGGTTTGCACCAAGTGCCAGCTCAGAGTGGTCAACAGATGGACCGTCTGCGATTGGCTGGCC
>JAHACE010000034.1 GCA_018376005.1 Atopobium sp.
GGTGTTCTCCGTCCAAGGCGCGGACATATCTACAACCAGCTTCAGCATTCCCAAGGATACATTCCACAAAATCCTGAGCTGCTCTTTACCTGCCAAAGTGTGGGCGAGGAGCTTGCTCAGTGGCAGCAGAGTGGCGCCTATTCTGATCAGGATGTTGAGGAGCTTCTGGAAGCTTCGGGACTTCTTTCGCGAACAACATATCAGAAGCTTATGTCTTCTCATCCATACGATCTGTCTGGTGGACAGCAGCAACTCTTAGCTCTCGTAAAAGTGCTGCTTACAAAAGCGCGTCTGCTTATTCTTGACGAGCCAACAAAAGGCTTGGATGCCCCAACCAAGGATGCTGTTGTCAATTTGCTTTCTCGTGCACAGTCAGAAGGTGCAACCATAGTAATAGCAACGCACGACATGCAGTTGATATCGCGCGTTGCTGATAACGTTTCTTTAGTATTTGATGGCCAGATTTCTCTGACAGAGCCAACTTCAGAATTCTTTGAGAACTCTTGGGTATGGTCGGCGGAGTAGGTGGCTAGAACCTTAAGAACGGCTCCTCATCCTGGCCAAGCTCCTCAAGAAGCTCATCGTCAAGATCGTTGATGTCGCCAAACTCCTCGTGCTCATGCTCTTCTTCATCTTCCTCATGATCGTGAGTATGCTCATTGAAGCCGTAGGCATTGGCTGTCTCATCATCAAACTCAAGTGTTGGAAGAGCGCTGGTAATGCTGCACAGACCAACTCCTGCAGGCATAATCTTTTGCCACTGAGCAATCAGAGGAGTGGTTGGAACTTCTCCCAGCTCAACAATGGAATCCAAGAAAATCTCTTTTGCGCCGTCAAGCAGGTCAGATGAATTTGCAACCTCAATAAGGTGCTCCGAGAAAAGCTCAAGCGCGTGATCTGTGGAATCTGCCTCAACAATACAAGGCATAAGACAGTAGTTGTCCGAAGAGTCAAGCTCGTCGTTGTAGCTAAAGTTTCCCAGATAGATCATGAAGACCTCCTTGTTGTAGTTTCAAATCATCTTATGCCAAAATAAGATAGACCTTCTCGATATTTTTATTTTGACGGTAAGCGTGAGGTTCTCGTGGATAATCGGCACATGTTATCAATAGTCTTAGAGGTTGTGGCACTCTTTGCTACACCTATTATTCTTGCTGTTGAAATGATATATTTTCCCGATTTTACCGCGGTATCTTCAATTATTTTAGCGATCATTTCAGTTGCATTATTTATGTTAAGTTTTGAGGCAAAGAAGCCCTCAGTTGCCAATTTGGTACCTACTGCCGTCTTTAGCGCCTTAGGTGCTGCGGGAAGAATTGCCTTTGCGCCACTCGCCTACGTAAAGCCTGTTTCCGCAGTTGCTATCTTCGCGGGAGCGTTTCTTGGCAGACATGCGGGCTTTTTGGTAGGTGCCTTATCTGCGCTTCTTTCAAACGTTTTCTTTGGCCAGGGCTCGTGGACGCCATGGCAGATGTATGCATGGGGGCTTGTTGGTTACTTGGGAGGCCTTCTTGCAACTTTGACCTCAGCTTGCCCTGCATCTTCTAAACGCACATCCGTCCAACAAGGTGAGAAACCCCGCAAGCTTTCACCTTTCTTGCTTATGATCTGGGCATTTATATCCGGGCCATTCTTTGGCCTTGTAATGAACGTGTACTTTGTTATTGGATTTGTACATCCTTTAACACTTGAATCCGCTCTTCTCGCGTTTGCGGCTTCAATTCCGCTTGATCTAACGCACGGCGTAGCAACGCTTGTTTTTTTGATTTTGTTATGGCTTCCATGGCAAACATCCGTTAGCCGAATCCTCACAAAATATAATCTCACTGGTAGGAGCTTTAGATAAGCCATCTTTTTCCGTTTACCTAAAATGCCTTCCATTTTGCGACCTTTGATCTAGACTGTATTCACTGTCAGCCCCCAGATTTGGGGGTAAAAATGCAACCTACATCTATCCTTACTGCAACGGCAAACTCAACACTTGAGCTGCTTGCTCCTACGCGCTGCGTTGTGTGCGAGAAACCCGGCCAGCTCCTTTGTGATGAGTGTCGGGCAAAGCTGCCATGGATCTCTCAGCAGTGGGCATGTCCTAATTGCGGCGCTCCATACGGAAAGCTTGTTTGTTCAGAGTGTGCAGATAAAAAGAAACGACCTGTTCAATGGGAGAGTAGAGCGGTCATTTGTGCCATGGGATTTAAGGGTCCTCCTGCACGGTTGATTTTGACGCTTAAGGATGGACACGAGCTTCGACTGGCACCGGTAATTGCTGCAGCTCTATTGTGTGCGCTTGAAGAAGCCTCAGCATGGAAAGCTCGTGACGGTACCTCTCGCTTTGATAGTTCAAAAATTGATGGCGTTTCCTTTATTCCAGCAACTGCAGAAGCGTACGCGCGCAGAGGCTTTGATCATATGGAACTTGTAGCTCAATCGTTTTGCCAGCTTACAGGCTTACCTTTGTATGACGTGCTTATACGTCCTCATGCAAAGGACCAAAGAACACTCTCATCCGCTCAAAGGCAAATAAATTTGAAAGGAAGTATTGCTTGTACTGCGCCGGTTAATCAATCAAATATTTTACTTTTAGATGATGTTGTAACTACGGGAGCATCAATCAGAGAAGCTACTAGAGTACTTTGTGCCGCAGGCGTGCATTCTGTAACCGTAGGCGCATTAGCTCGCGTATGGTGAGTTACCTATGGTTGCAAACGGCTATACTTGATAAGTCTTTTCAGGTCTGTGGTTGCGAAGTTCTCTGTGAGCTTTTAGTCCATGACAGACGAGGTCAAAGGGATCCACGTAAGTTTGCGTGTGCGCACGTAAACGATCATGGCTCGTCCTAGAAGTAAGCCATACCGCCTGTTATATCAAAGAGACAAAGGGTCTCGCAGGCGAGAGAACTACTAGTGGAGCTGCTGCGGTAGCAAAGCAAACGTTCCAGTATGCGAGTGTGGGGTCAAATACCAGGTCAGCTGAAAAGACACCTGAATAGAAGAAGGAGTTCTGATGACGCGCGGTAAAAGCTCTCTTAAGGTGTTACTTCTTATAGCACTTGCTGTTGTTTTAACAGGATGCTCCATTGGTCCTATCAACATTGATCTGGATAAATGGTTCCACGTCAAGTCAGTGCAAGAGGCAATCCAAGAGAAGCGAGAAGCCCGTCAGCAGAAGATTCCTGATTCCTCTCTGCACACAGCTGGCACTTTGACCGTTGGTCTACGTACTCAGTCAGTAACAGCTCCAATGGTTGTGGCCTCAGAAGCTGGAACATTGCAGGGAATTGACGTTGAAATAGCTTCTGCAATTGCGGATCAGCTCGGCGTAGACGTTAAGTTTGTGTCAGTAAATGGTCCAGTTGATGGTTTGCAAGCAGGCTGCGATATTGTCATGGATGTTAGAAGTGGTGAGGATTCAACAAGTACGTTGATTTCTGGTTATGCAGAGTCCACAACAGCGCTTTTCCATAAGGGTTCAGAAACAGACATTACTGCTGATAGTTTGAGTGGAAAGTCCGTTGGCGTTCAAACGGGCTCTTTGTCCGAGCGAGCAATGGGTCAGGTGCTCACCGGTATGTCTGTCCAGGGTTTTTCTAACTTAAATGATGCTTTTGAAGCACTTGAAAATGGCTCCATTGATTATGTGGCCTGTGATGCGTATGCCGGTGCCTATCTAGCAGCAAATAAAGATATTTCTATGGTTGGTGTTGTTGATGTCCCTACTACGATTGGCATTTCTGTAGCAACAAGCAATAAGACGCTTGCTACGCAAATTCAACAAGCTCTTTCGACTATTCAAGCTGATGGAGTAGAAGGAGTCATCAGAAATAAATGGGTTGGCACGTTGCCACACCTCTCAACAACCAATAAGATCCCTGGTCTAGTAGAAGTATCTACGCAATCTACCAGCACTGATTCAACTACATCTTCCTCTGAGCAAAATTAGTCACGCGTAAAGAGAAATAGTCTCTAACCGTTTACCGCTCAATTCAATTTTTTATGGAATGATTGACCGACAAATGGGTATTGTTGTTATACAGACATCAGATAGAAGATGTCTCGTGTATCCGATAGGAGGCTCCCATGGTGGACATCAAAATTTCGGGACGCAAGGTAAGTATTTCTGAGGCTTTGCGCGCACACGTAGACCAGAAAATCGGTGATGCTCTTAAGGTATTTGACATCACTCCTATGTCTTGCGATGTAGTTCTCAGAGTAGACAAAAACCCTTCAAATCCAGATAGAAAGACAGCTGAGGTTACGGTATTTGTTCGTAACAATGTTGTTCGTGTCACCGCTAGCTCTGACGATATGTATGTAGCCATTGATGAAGCGGCAGAAAAAGTCTCCAGGCAGCTGCGTAAGTACAAGACAAAAGTTGTCGAGCGTCGCCATCATGTAAAGTCCGAGCGTGGAGTTGCGCTTACACAAGAAGATCTTGCTAACCTCATTGAGATCCCAGCTGAAGACCTTGATGACCAGCTTGTTCGCGAGAAGTACATTGATCTTGAGCCAATGACAGAAGAGGAGGCGCTTGTCCAAACTGACCTTCTCGGCCATGATTTTTATGTCTTTGTTAATTCTTCCACTGGTTTGACTAATGTCATTTACCATCGTAAAAATGGTGGTTATGGAATTATCAAACCTAAGATTGAGGAACCAGATGTTCAATAAAAAAGATAAAGCCGAAGAGGAAATCAGCGAGGTCGCCTTTGAAGACCTTGAGCCTACTGAACTTTCAGCTGCATATCATAAGCCTAGTAACGTTCGAATTATTATGGACTCTTGCGCAGACTTTGCTCCAGGAATTGCTGAGCAGCTAGGTGTTGATATCATCCAGTTCCCGTATGTGGGACCAGATGGAGAGCACTATGACGATGGCTGGAAGAGCATTAGTGCACATGAGTTCTTTGAGGGCATGCGTAAGGACAAAAAGCTACGCTACACCACCTCTGCAATTACTCCTGGTCATTACCTTGAGGTCTTTGAGCGCGCTGCAAAACAGGGCACACCTACGGTATATCTGTGCTTTACCTCAGCTCTCTCTTCATCGTTCTATGCAGCTGAGCAAGCAGCAGATATGGTAAGAGAGAAATATCCAGACTTTGAGATTTACGTAGTTGACAATGGTGCACCTTCGTCCGCAGCCCAGCTGCTTGGACTTGAGGCAGTTCACCAAGCCAATAAGGGTCTCTCGGCAAAAGAGATTGCTGAGTGGGCAGACGACGCAAAAAATTATATCCATGGCTACTTAACGCTTGAGACCTTGGATGCTCTTGCTGCGGGCGGTCGTATTCCTGCTGCTGCAGCAAATATTGGTGGCAAGCTTGATGTAAAGCCAGAGCTTACCTATGACCTATTCTCATGACACCTCGCTTCCTGTGGGCATTATTTCTGCAGATGCACAGAAGGACGCTAATTGGCTAGAGGCTCAGATTCGTAAAGAGAAGGGCTGTGAGGGACTCACCATTATTCATAGCCAGGTAGGACCAGTCATTGGTGCTCACGTTGGACCAGGCATGGTGGCTATTGTCTTCTGGGGAACTGACCGCCGCGAGAAGCTTTCGCTTTCTGACCGAATTGCTAACAGGGTTCGTAAATCTAATTAACGGGTACAAGGTATGGGGTCGCTCTTTGGAGCGGCCCCAGTTTGTTTATTTATTTCAGTCTGAAAGGACTCATACATGGCACTGAGCAAGAATGCAAAGGTTGCTTTTATTGGAACAGGAATTATGGGCGCTCCTATTGCAGAGCACCTTATTTCTGCTGGTTATGACGTTACTGTTTACAACAGAACACCAGAGAAAGCACAAAAGCTTGTCTCGTTGGGCGCTCACGCTGCAGAGAGTGTGGCAGATGCTGCAAAAGACGCTGACGTTGTCTTTACCATGGTTGGTTATCCAACTGATGTTGAAGATGTTTACTTGGCAACAGATGGTCTTATCCGCGTTGCTAAGAAGGGCGCATACCTTATTGATCTGACCACTTCTTCATCTCAGCTTGCTCGCGATATTCACGATGCTGCTGAAATTGAGGGAAAGCATGCCTTTGACTGTCCAGTTACGGGCGGCCAGAAAGGCGCCCAGGACGGTACACTTACGCTGATTGTCGGCGCAACTGAGAATGATGTCGAGCCAGTACGTGCTCTTCTCGAGACATTCTCTACAAAGATTTTCTGCATGGGTGGCGCTGGTAAGGGTCAGACCGCAAAGCTTTGTAACCAGGTATCTCTTGCATCTTGCATGATTGGCTATGCAGACGCAATGGCCTTGGCAGAGCAGGGCGGGCTTGACGTCGAGCAGATGCTTGAGGTTGTTGCCAGCGGCATGGGTTCTTCTCGCGCACTTAAAGAGCTTGCTCCTAAGTCGCTTGAGGGAGACTTCCAGCCAGGATTTTTGGCTGAGCACTTCCGCAAGGATATTGCGCTTGCTCTTGCTCAGTCTGAGGACCTTGAGATTACACTCCCTGGCGCAGAGACCGCCTTTACCCTGTATGACATGCTCTGTCAGATTGGTGGCGCTCGTAAGGGTACTCAGGCAATCTCGCTGCTTTATGCTGATGAAGCTTCGAGTACCGCAGCCGGTCTTGACTGGTCACTTCTTGAGAGTCAGGAAGATGAGGGTGAGCACGAGTGCTGCTGTGGTCACGACCATGAAGATGGTGATCACGAGTGCGAGTGCCATGGTCACGGACATCATCATGAGCATGAAGGTCACGAGCACGGTCATGACGGCCACTGCTGCCACTAAGTGCTAGCCGCAAAGGAACCCCGATTATGAGTGATATTTCTACTCCTCAGAGCTCTATTGCGGTTTTCATCGATTATGAAAATTTGGCACTAGGAACAGGTAAAAGAAAGCGCAACGGCCATCAAGAGCCAGGCCATCTTCCAGAGATGAAGCTCATTATGGAGAGGCTGGTTGATAAGGGACGCATTACTGCCAAGCGTGCATATTGCGATTGGCAGCGCTTTCCAAATGCTATTACACCCCTGCATGAGCTTGGCATTGAGCTCATTGAGATTCCAGATAGGGCCTATACCGGCAAGAACTCTGCCGATATTAGACTTGCGGTAGATGCTGTTGAGATGTGTCTTACTAAAGACCACATTGACACATTCGCTGTGCTTTCTGGTGACTCGGACTTCTCGCCACTCGTGGCAAAGCTTAAAGAGGCAGGTAAAACGGTCATTGGCGTTGGTATGAAGGAGTCTACCAGCTCGCTTCTTGCTGAAGTTTGTGACGAGTTTATCTTCTACGAGGATATTTTGAGTTCTGGCAGAATTCCTGACTTTAAAGAGAAGGTACCTGCCGAGAAACACGACTGCTATCAGCTCTTATTTGAGACTATTGAGTCTTTGGAGCGCGAAAGCGAAACATTTATTTATGCGTCTCGTTTAAAAGAGACCATGCGAAGGAAGCGTCCACAGTTTGCTGAGGCAACTTATGGATATCGTTCGTTTACTTCTCTTTTACGTGAAGCATCGAGCCTTGGATTTATTAAAATTCATGAGGATCAAAAAAGCGGCACCGTTGTCGTAGACGGATTTAGAGAATAAAGGGTGTTTTAGAGAGGATTTAGGTTTCATGGCAGAAAAGAAAGAAACTGCTCAGAAGCCAAAAAAGGCTTCAACTAAGGCAACCGCAAAAGCGGGCTCTACAAAGGCGCCAAAACAAGAAAAGCAACCTGCTAAGAAGGCTACTAAAAAGCCAACTATGGCACAGATGAAAAAAGTGAATTCACTGGTCATTGCTTTGTCTGATGCTAGTAGGCGCGCTCGTCAAGACGCATCTCATGAGCTTGCGGAGCTAGCCCATATTGCTCCTCTTGCCTTTGAAGAGCATATTGATTCTCTTATTGATGCACTATATAGGCCAGAGGCACAAACCCGTTGGGAAGTACTTGATGCGCTTGCCAATCTGAGCGCTCACTTTGGTGACCAGGTCTTTAAGGCATTTGATGCTGCTGAGGCTTCTCTGTTTGACGATGACTCAGCAACGGTGCGATGAGGCGTGGCCACTTTTGGATGAAGCGGTTCAGTGCTATCACGGAGATGCTGAGTACCATGACATGCTCCAGGGTCTTCTCGCCTTAGCACACGGAACTATTTCTAAGGACGTGAAGAAAGCACTGTCTCAGCGTATGAAGTTTGATGCGGAAAATGCCACTGGATACATCAAACAGTATTCGGAAGAGATTGTTGCAGCTACCAAGTAGTTTGTTTTGCATGTAAACGACTGTGTACAAATGGGGGAGTTTACTGGTTGTATGTTTTATGCAGGCTAATAAGAGTAAACTACAGGTTTGTATTAGTGTACGCATAGTTGCATTAAGCGATGAAAGGCAAGGATATGCCATCTATTGATGTAAAAAAGAACTCAAAGATCTTTATTGGAGTTGGAGCAGTTGTACTGTTTGCTCTAGGTATTGTCATCGGTCGCTTCCTTCTGGGCGGTGGCGGAGCTACTGGTTCTTTGAACGGTCGCACCACACTTTCTGAGGGTGAGCTCAACACTCCTATTGCTTCTTACACCTATAACGGTCAGACCAAAGAAGTAACTGCTCGTGAGGTTATTGAGAATACTTCTGGTCTTGACGCAGCAAAGCAGTCTGACGGCACCTATGCTGTTCCAGCAGCCGATAAGATTATTGGCTATGTTCGTAATGCTCTTGTTGTTGCTGAAGCTCAGAGCAAGGGTATTACCGTCACTGATGACGAGGTCAACAATTACATGCAGACCAACTTCAAGACTACTGATGTTAGCCAGGTTGCTTCTGCATACAAGCTCTCTGAAGATGTTGCAAAGAAGCTTATTAATGATGCTGTCATCATGAAGAAGTATCGTGATAGCGTTCTGACTACAACCCTTCCAGATGCTCCACAGGCACCAACAGCACCTGAGGACGGCAACTCTGAGACTACAAGCCAGGAGTACGCTCAGTACATCATTGGTCTTGCTGGTGATGAGTGGGACGCTAAGAACAACACTTGGGCTTCCCAGGATGGCGATTACTACAAGCAGCTCTCTGCTTATTCAATCTCCAACGATTCCGCTTCTTATGCAGCTGCTCAGACCGCTTATCAGGTTGCAATGAGCAAGTACTCTGCTGTTGCAAGCAAGGCTTCTCAGGAGTGGTCACAGAAGATCAACGAGATTCTTGGTAAGGCATCTATTGCTGTTTACTCTCTTGCTCTCTAGGATCTGAAAAGCAATGAAAGTTGCTATTAGCGCTTGTTTACTTGGCCTCCCCGTCAGATATGACGGAGGGGCCAAGCCTGTTTCTGCAGTACAAAG
>JAHACE010000035.1 GCA_018376005.1 Atopobium sp.
GTGCACTCGTCAGCAGAAGACATAATCTCTTTAAGCTTGTGAGTAATAACAATGATGGTTTTACCTTTGCTTACCAGGTCATGCATGATCTGAATAAGCTTCTCAATCTCCTGCGGCGTAAGAACAGCCGTAGGCTCATCAAGAATCAGCGTATCAGCACCGCGATACAGAGCCTTCAAAATCTCAACACGCTGCTGCATACCAACAGAAATGTCTTCAATCTTGGCGTCAGGGTCTACGTCAAAGCCGTATTCCTCAACAATCTCCAGGACCTTCTCGCGAGCTCGCTTTGGATCAAGGACGCCACCAGCCTTGGTGACCTCGTTGCCCAAAACAATATTTTCTGTAACAGTAAAGTTCTCGACCAGCATAAAGTGCTGGTGAACCATACCAATACCGTGAGCGATAGCATCGGTTGGGCCAGAAATGGATACACGCTCTCCGTTGAGGTAAACCTCGCCCTCATCAGCAGAATACAGGCCATACAGTACGTTCATAAGCGTACTTTTACCTGCGCCGTTCTCTCCTAAAATGGCGTGGACAGTTTGCTTGCGCACGTTAAGGTCTACGGCGTCAAGAGCTTTAAACGATCCAAAAACTTTGGTAATGCCATGCATCTGAACAGCGTAATCCGAACTGACTTCCACGAGCCACCTCCTTTACACACTTGCGAGAGGTGAGGAGTGCCAAGAAGCACCCCTCACCAGCAAATCCAAACTCATCAACCTCTTGGGCCTGTCAGACGGCAAAACCATCTAGCGAGAAACCCTAAGGCTTAGAAACTAAGTCAGAGCTTAGCTCAAAGACTTGACGTACTTGTCCAGGTCGTCCTTGCTTGCAGGAGGAACAACGGAGCCAGCCTTGATCTTGTCGAGAAGGTCAGTAGCTGCCTTGTAGGTGTCCTCACCCATGAGGTGGTGATCCTCAGCAATTCCGACAGCGTCCTCGGAAGCGCCCAGGGAAACAGTAGTGCCACCCTTCTGGCCGTCCTTCAGGATCTTCTCGGAAATCTCAACGATAGCAACGTTAACGCGCTTAAGAGCAGAGGTCAGGACGTTCTCTGGAGCAAGATATGCCTGGTCACGATCAACGCCGATAGCAAGCTTATTTGCGTCCTTAGCTGCCTCAATAACGCCGGTTCCTACGCCGCCTGCAGCGTGGAAGACAACGTCGCAACCATCGGAGTACATGGAGTTAGCAATAGCCTTACCCTTTGCAGCATCGGAGAAGGACTCTGCGTACTGTGCAGAAACCTCAACGTTGGTGCCCTTTTCCTTGTTTGCATAAGCAACGCCGCCGCGGTAACCATACTCAAACTGGTCGATAAGTGCGGAAGAAATGCCGCCAACAAAGCCAACCTTGCCAGTCTTTGTGGTGCGAGCAGCAATGTAGCCAACAACAAAGGAAGGCTCCTGAGCACGGAACATAACGCCGGTGAAGTTGGAAACCTCAGACTCGTTGCCGTTGTCAATGATGGCAAACTGGGTGTTTGGATTGTCCTTAGCAGCCTTAAGGGTTGCGTCTGCCATAGCAAAGCCAACGCCCCAAACAAGGTCGGACTCTGCGTCAACAGCCTTATCAAGGTTGGTTGCATAATCGGAATCCTGCTTGGACTCAAGGTAGCTGACATCCCAGCCGTTCTTGTCCTTAAGCTCGGTCATACCCTCCCAAGCGGACTGGTTAAAGGACTGGTCGTTAACACCACCAGTATCGGTAACCATGGTGAGCTTCTTTTTCTTCTCACCTGATGCCTTCTGGCCGCCGTCGTCCTTCTTGGGGTTGTTGCAGCCTGCAAGACCTGCGAGTGCTGCAAATGCGCCAGCGCCGGTTGCGCCGGTCACAAAACTACGACGAGAAACGTTCTTGTTCATTCCGTGCTCTCCTTACCTCATGTGGCGGGAACGTCCAGCTTTAGTGCTGGATCTTTATGAGAAGTTGACCAAACTCCCCTAACTTAAGCGGAAAATCCGCATGGTTCCAAAACAAGCAGCAATGGCAAACTGCCTATCTGCGATGCTTTACACAACAAGTGCCTTAAGCAACAACAGAAAGAGCAACCTCCATCATCTGCGTGAAACTAGTCTGACGCTCTTCAGCAGTAAGTGCTTCTCCTGTAAGAGGCAAATCAGAGATAGTTAGCAGCGTAAGCGCATGCTTATGAGCGTGCATGGCGTTGAGATACAGGGCTGCCGACTCCATCTCAACGGCAAGAACATCCATGCTTGCCCATTTGGTAAGCGAGTTGTCTACGGTATAGAACACGTCGCTTGCCAGAATATTACCAACGCGAACGGGATAACCCAGCTTTTCTGCACCAGCAACAGCCTTGCTCAACAGACCAAAGTCTGCGGTAGGTGCAATGGTTCCAGGCATTCCGTACTGTGATGGATAATTAGAATCAGTGCTGGAAGACATGCCAATAACAATGTCTCTAAGCTTTACCTCAGGAGCAAGGCCGCCAGCGCTACCAATGCGGAGAATATTGTCAACTCCGTAGAAATTAAAGAGCTCGTAAGAATAAATACCAATGGAAGGCATACCCATACCAGAACCCATAACGGAGACTGGCTGTCCCTTGTAGGTGCCGGTGTAGCCAAACATGTTGCGAACGGTGTTGAACTGCTCAACGTTCTCCAAATACGTGTCTGCAAGAAGCTTTGCGCGCAGAGGATCTCCTGGCATCAGGACAGTCTTAGCAATCTGGCCCTCAACAGCAGCGTTATGAGGAGTTGGGGTAGTAGCCATTAGTTCTCCTTAAGAATCTCTGACAGGTGAGAAGTTCCAACACCAAGTTGCTCAACGCCAAAATAATCAAGGATTGTCTCGGCCATATCGGCAAATGTGGCGGTTGTACCAAGGTTGGTGTTTGGCTTGACCTTTGGACCCGTGATAAGCAGTGGCACGTACTCACGAGAGTGATCAGTAGATGGTGTTACCGGGTCACAGCCATGATCTGCGGTGATAATGAACAGGTCATCCTCACGAAGGCCCTCAATAATTTGAGGAATGCGCTCGTCAAAATAAGAAAGAGCGTTGGAGTATCCCACAGGATCATTGCGGTGACCGTAAATCATGTCGGTATCAACAAGGTTGGTGAAGCACAGACCGTTGAAGTCTTTGCTGGTAGCCTCAATAGTTTTCTGAATTCCGTCTGCATTGCAGGTAGTGAACTCAAACTCAGTCATGCCACGGTGAGCAAAGATGTCATAAATCTTGCCAATAGAAAGAACGTAAAAGCCTTTCTCTTTAAGGCGATCAAGCATAGTTGGACCCGTTGGCTCAAGCGAGAAATCATGACGGCGAGAAGTGCGCTGATATGGCCACTCTCCCTCAAAAGGACGAGCAATAACGCGAGCAACACCGTGCTCACCCTGAAGAATCTCGCGCGCAATGCGGCAATATTCATAGAGTTTCTCGGGACTTACCACGTCCTCATGAGCAGCAATCTGGAAAACAGAATCTGCTGAGGTATAGACAATCAGAGCGCCAGTCTCTACGTGCTCTTTACCAAAGTCTCTAATAACATCGGTTCCGGAGTAAGGTTTGTTGCAGAGAACCTTGCGGCCCGTCTTCTGCTCAAACTCCTCAATGACCTCCTGTGGAAAACCATCAGGATAGGTTGGGAACTTCTTTGGAGAAATGACGCCTGCCATCTCCCAGTGACCAACCGTAGTATCTTTACCAGCGGATTTCTCCTGCATGCGAGCGTATGCGCCCTCAGGAGACTCAATTGGCTTCAGATCAACGTCGTACACAGTATCAAGCGCTCCATCGATATTAAGAAGGCCCAACTTGGTCATATTTGGAATATTGAGAACACCACTTGTTGCACAGGCACAAAGGGTATTACTACCCTCGTCTCCGTATGCCGCCGCATCAGGCTCTTCGCCGATGCCAAAACTATCAAGAACAACTACAAAAACACGTTTAGGCATACTACCTCCTAAAACGCCCGAAACAAGCATTTGCGCACGATACATACGCAAGCTAACTTATGTGGACGAGTCATTACTATTCATTAAATATATTATTACAGTTGCATAACGCCGACGCCCAATTTAGAGAGATTTTCACGATACAACCGTTTGCAGATACTAAAATTCTGTAAACGGTACGCAGCAAATGCTTAGAAAAATCAAGCAGGTAAAACCAATGTCGCGAGAAAATCCTTGTGCTCACCTAGGAAAAATTTAATGAATTCATTCTTTACAGACTCTAGCTGCTGTCTTATCGTTGTCCAAAGCAAGATTTAAGCACTAGCTTAAATAAGATAAGCACCTGTTTAGAAGTTTTATATAAGCACCTGTTTAGTCGGATTCTATTTTTTGCTGCTAGGAGGTCTGATGCTCACCAATCGAGAACAGATGATTTTCAACTGGATTAAAGAGCAGCCTTCCATTACTCAGAAGGAAATTGCAGAGCGAGCAGGTATCTCGCGTTCTTCTGTTTCGGTTCACATCTCCAACCTTACCGCAAAGGGCGCAATTTTGGGCCGCCGCTACATTTTGAGCGAGCGTCCCTACTTTATTGTGATTGGCGCTGCCAATATGGATATTGCTGGCCGCCCAGACACTTCCCTTGTGGCGGGAGATTCAAACCCTGGTAAGGTCACCATGTCCTTTGGTGGCGTTGGCAGAAATGTTGCCCACAACCTGGCCCTTCTCGACAGCGACGTTCGTCTGCTCACTGCTTTTGGCGAGGACTATCGTGCGCGCGAGCTCAAAGAGGGCTGCCTGGACTGCGGTATTGACATCGACGCTTCTATTACCGTGCCGGGCGCTTCCACTTCTACCTACCTCTTTATCATGGACGAGCACGGTGAGATGCAGGAAGCCATCAATGACATGCAGATTTACGAGTATGTCACCCCTGAGCGCATCGAGGAGCGCCTGGATGTTATCCAGCACGCCGCAGCTTGCGTGATTGATACTAACCTGCCTCAGCAGACCATCGAGTTCATTGCCAAGAACGTGACCTGCCCCATCTTCTGCGATCCCGTTTCTTCCATCAAGGCACAGAAGCTCAAGAAGGTTCTGGGCAAGATTCACACACTCAAGCCAAATCGCCTTGAGGCCGAGATGCTCTCGGGCATCAAGATCACCGACGATACCTCCCTTGAAGCCGCAGCTCACGAGCTACTTGCAACAGGCCTCAAGCGCGTGTTTATCTCTCTTGGCGAGAAGGGCCTTCTTTGCGCTGATCACGAGAAGACCGTCCATTTGCCACTGCTTCCTGCAAAGCTAGTCAACATGACAGGCGCAGGAGATGCCATGATGGCGGGAGTTACCTGGGCGTACACTCAGGGCATGACGCTTGAGCAAACC
>JAHACE010000036.1 GCA_018376005.1 Atopobium sp.
GATAAAAACAAATACTCCGATAAAAGCTCCGATAGAGCCTACAAATAGATTGATTTGTTTCTTTGACATAAAACACCTCCTCCTTTGTTATTTTAATTAGAAGGAGGAGGTGACGAAAGAGTTACCCTATCCGTGAAATTAGAATTTAATAAAATTGGGTTAGTTATGAAGAAGCGTTTGCGGCCTCAGCGGGTTTCTCGGTAGATTTCTTTACAAAGAGCTTGCCGGATTTCTTGAGCTGATAGGCAAGAATCAGAATGGTCACCAGCATAACAAGCGTGCAAACGATGGAACCTTCTGCGCCAAAGCTACCGCCGGTAAGCCAATCCGGGCCACTGCCAGGAGCAAACTGCAGCAAAGAACTGCCTGTAGTGCTACCGCTTACCAGAACGCCAAAGATATTGCCTTGGGCAAAGTTCCAGGCTCCGTGAATGCCAGCGGCTCCCCAGAGATTGTCAGTTTTGATGATATAGAACGTCTCTAAGATGCCAAAAAGAATTAGGTCGATCAGGGACTGCATGGTAAAGCCGCTGTTAAACATATGGAGAAGACCAAATAGGCTGCTTGAAACCACAATTGCAATAATTTTATTGGACTTCTCTGCCATGACAGGAAGAAGCCAGCCCCTAGTGATAAGTTCTTCTGTTCCGCCCTGAATTATCCAAAACGGAATGGTGAGAAGAACAAAGCCAAAGGCATAGGGCGTAAAAGTAGTGCCAACTAATTGATAAGATCCGGTCAAAATGAGAATCAGCATCACAACAGAGAAGAGAAGAATTCCTAGACCAAAGCCCTTGAGCAGCTCTTTCTTCCAGTTATCTTTGTAAAATCCCAGAGTAACAATTGGACGTTTTTCAAAGAGTTTTACCCACAGGAAAAAGAGACCTGCAATAAAGACAAAGGAAAGAAGCGTTACTAGAAGATAGTAGTCTCCAAAAATCTCTCTCAGATTGAGTGAATCGGAAAGGCGATCTGGAAGATCTGGGTGCGTCATGTAGTAAGGGGCAATAATAAGTGCTGCTGAGATGGTCATTACAATAGCGCCGATAATTTGCCCAACGACCAATAAGAAAACGGCTAAAAAAGGACTAAGCCAAGCCGGAGTCAGTCTTTTTGCCAGCTTGACGTCGGAAAACATGCGATTTTCTTGCATAAAAACTCCTAGTTAACGTGCTCAAAGCGCGTCATGTTGATGACAAAATTTTAGCGACGGTGCAGGCAAACAACGTCTACCTGCGATTAGTTCTCTTTATACTCTAAGAGAAAATCGCAACAATCGCCACCGTGGCCTATGGTTTTTGTGCGGCCCCAGATAAGCTGTGGATGCAAATTACCGTATCCTGCATCGTCGCTATCACAGTATGCAGCGGTTATTTCGGGGCAGCCATATTTTTTGGTTATCTCATAGTAGGGGCAGCTCACAATATTGAGGCGAGCTTCGTTACCGTGACTTTCCGGATACTCAAAGGCAAATCCAGCATTTGATGTGCAGCTTTTCTCGATACCTGATTTAAAGAGGCGCGGAAATTTACGTGCAAGGCCAAACGTTTTGATGGCCCATTGGAAGAGTGGTACTCGTTTAGCGGCAAAACGCTGGAAATATTCGCGAATATACCAGACAGCCTTTTCTTGTGGGATGCCCTCTGCGCGCAGAGCTTCATATACGGCAATACCAGGGTAAATGCGCTTGAAAGAGTGAGCACGGAGTTCTTTGGAATCGGATGCATTTTCTGTACAGAGCGCTTCGAATCGCGTTTGAGCTGCCTGTGCAATCTGATCTGCTTTTGCTTTGCCGAGGTCTTCAGAGACTATCGCGCACGTTTCTTTGATGAGCTGCTGAACTTTCATATGAGCCTCACTAATTGTAGAAATGCCCTGATGAAAAGCAAAGTAGAACGTACTAACAATTGTACGCTTAAATTTTTGAATCAACTGCAATTACTTTCTTGTATCCACAGCCAACCAGTATGTCCATTACCTGTGTGGGCGGAGCAGATCCAGTAGGGGATTGAACTAAACAGATTTTCTCGCCATGTGAAGTAAATAATACATCTGTTATTTGATTGACAACGTATACTATTTGTATCAGAATCATCTTAAAAGGAGCTGATACTATGGCAACAAGTCCTACTCAAATTCGCATCGACAGTAATGTCAAAACAGAAGCAAATGAACTGTTTAAAAAGCTTGGCATCGATATGTCAAGTGCTGTAAACATCTTCTTACGCCAGTGCGTTTTGCACGGAGGCCTTCCTTTTAAAGTGGAAATCCCAAAGTTTAATGCTGAAACACTGGCTGCCATGGAAGAAGCACGCGAAATCATGTCAGGTAAAATTCAAGCAACATCCTATAACACCGCAGATGAGTTGTTTAAAGATCTCAATGCGGAGGATTAAGTTATATGCTTAAACTTCAAGCAACTTCTAAGTTTCGGAAGGATTACAAGCGCATTAAAAAGCGAGGTCTTGATATATTTCCACTCCAAGAGGTGCTTGACAAACTCTGCGCTGGGGAAGCATTAGATCCAAAACACAAAGACCACGCTCTTACTGGATCCTACCAGGGGTTTAGAGAATGCCATATTCAACCAGACTGGCTTTTGATTTATGCCATTCACGAAGACGAGCTTATACTTGTTGCTTCTCGTACGGGAAGTCACGCTGATTTATTTAATATGTAGCACATCATGTCTAGGAGTTCTTTTGTATACTCTTCGGGGTGATTGATGGAATACTCGCCGTGATATAGGCCTTTCTTTATTTCAAGAATGCTACCAGGCAGTGCCTTATGCAATTGCTCTGCCGAACAGATCATCTTTTTCTGTTCTTTTTCTCCGACAAGTATGTGGATGTTGGCGTGGACATCTTGTAGGTTGGGTTTTATCTCATAGGATGTATTTGCTTCCAAGAATGCAATCATGTTCTCTTTTGAGATTTGAGACGTGTCCCGATAATAGTCTTCAAATAAATCTTTACGAATATGAAGATAGTCAAATTGCATTTGAGCAAAGCACTTCTTTTTCACTAAGCCATAACTTAGAGAAAACATTGGTTTGATCAAGGCATTTGTCAGCCTAGATGGAATGACAGATGCGCTTTCAATGACGGCGTTTAGGCAGATCGAATTTCGTTGCGTAAGCATCTCAACTAAAATCTGCGCGCCAAGGGATAGGCCTCCGATAAGCAGAACCGAGCCACCAAATTCATTATCGATAAAAGAAATAAGCCGACTTGCGTTTTTCTCGATGCTTATAAAATCATTGCCACTACCTGCATGTCCGTCAAGGATTGGCAATACAACGTGATATCGATTCTTCAGTAGTTCAGCCTCGGCCTTATAATTCCACCAAGATAGGCCGCCGCCATGAAGCAGCATGATTACGTCGTTATTTTGTTTTCCAAATTCTACCGTTTTCATAGCCGCCCAATTCAATTTGTGCCTTTAATCTAAACCCGAGAAAGCACCACAACACACTCAACATGTACCGTTCTTAGAAATTGGTTGAAGATTTTTAATGTTTTCAGTTCGTAGCCGTTTTCGATTAGAACTTGTACGTCTCTTTTTTGTGTTTTTGGATTGCAAGAGATGTAGACCATTGTTTTTACACCACAAGAGATTATTTTTTCCAATGCTTTTTGGTTTATTCCGTCTCTTGGTGGATCTACGATTATTACATCTACCATTTCTTTTCTATTTTCAATTTCTTTTATGATATAACCTCATTAAAATAACCCCCAGTTAGATTTGGAATGTTTTTTATTCTGTGTCACATAAAAATAAATAAATTGAATGGTTATAGCTAGAGCAAAAATGGTTGTTATACTCACTACTATTATAGGATTAGAAGCAAAGATTAAAGAGAGAATCAAGGCAGCCAGATAGAGTGTCGCTTGGACACAGTAGTAACTTTTCGAATAGCTAAGATAGTGTTTGTTATAGGGTCCATTTGCTAGGACAGCAGCTTGAAAGAGGCCAAATCCGATATAATAGAAGCTGGTTGCAAAGAGACGATTAGCTTCAGGATTCAGAAGAAAACTCATCGAAACAGTTATCATAATAAGTCCAATGAAAATAGGATAGTGACTGTAAACTAGAAATAGTCCCTTTTGACTAGATTTTTCATCAATAGCATGGTCGAATTGACCAAAATAAAACAAGAACAGAGAAAGCGTAATAATGAAATAAAGAACCGAATAAATCGAGAAATTCTCGATTGTAAAGAAGTTAACTAGCTCCATAATCATCTCTCCAAACGTAATAATGACAAGAAGGGAGAGGCGCTCGATTAAATGGGGGAAATTTACCTGGTAATGCTCATCTTTACTAATCAAGATAATTGGCATAATAAACGTTAGCAGAATACTAGCAAATAAGACATAGACTCTAACGTAAATAGGAAGAAGAGCTGCTAGATAGACTCCTAAACTTCCTAGACCTGTTATCCATAGAAAATCTTTGATACTTTCCCGATTAACATCATCGGTTGATTTTCTAAAAAACTCAACCAAATATTGAAAAAATAAGGTAAGGGTTAATGTACCAATAGCCCAACAGAGATAATTAAAATATTGTTGCCAATCAGGTCCCATCATATTGGCTATAAAGAGTAAAAGTCCCATTTTGATAAACATGATTACTATGTTAAATAAAGAGTTCTTTCCATAGCGATTGGTATAAACGGTTTGAATCATCCAGGAATCGGTGAGAACCAAGACAGCTATGAAAAAATCAAGGAAAGAATTCCAAGTTAAAATACCGCTATGAAGATGGTCAATTAAAGTAGTTACTTTAGAAATTGCAAAAACAAAAACTAGGTCATAAAAAAGTTCTGAAAATTCTACACGTTTATGTTTAATAAGAGTTGTCATCTTAAGTTCTTTCCTTAATTTGTGCATAAGACGCTTTACTTTCGGCACTTGTCAAATCAAGCTCATCAAGCTTAATTTTAACATCTATATGCTTGTCGACATCGAGTTTGGACAAAAGTGCTACCGTCTCAACGTGCTTGGTATGAGGGAACATGTCCACAGGAGTCACGCGCTCAATGGCAAACCCGCTGTCGAGAAGAACCTTGAGATCTCTGGCTTGTGTCACAACGTTGCAGCTCACGTATACGATTTTCTTCTGAGCTAGCTGAGCTGTTGCCTTAAGGAAGGTGGGCGTTGAACCTGCACGAGGCGGGTCAAGAATAATAACGTCAAAGTTCTGACCTTCTTTTGCTAAAGCTTGCATGTAGCGAGTGGCATCGTCGCAGATAAACTCAGCATCAAGT
>JAHACE010000037.1 GCA_018376005.1 Atopobium sp.
ACTCTTCCCCAGCGGACCACGTCCTGTACATACTGCCTTTAGACATAATTGTCCTGTTTGAGCAGCCCGTCTACTTTACACTCATTTTTGACAAGAAACAAGCCTAAAATCTCTAAAAGATGAATGCTTTGTGAAGACCGTTTGATACCTTCTAGCTGCGAGATCTTTCTTCTCCCCTATTTTGCGAGGTCAAACCGCTGACCCGGGCGTATCTATTGGCGAGAAACCCGTGGAAATTTGAAAAATTTTTCCAAAAAATTTTGTAAAAACAATCCGCGATAATAATTTTGCCAAAATCAGGATGCCAAGACTAAGCAGCTAAGGCTAGGCAACTAAGACCAGGCAGCCAAAAGTTTCTTGTGCAATGCTTCGCAACCCTCAGTGACATCGTCATACGTCAGATCAAAATTTCCTGAGTACCATGGGTCCGCAATGTCACGAGGCTTCTCTGTCCAGTCAAGGAGCAGCGAAACCTTTCCAAGCGGATCATTTTTAAGCATACGCATCATGTTGCGCAGATTATTGTGGTCCATTCCAATGAGGTAATCAAAGTTCTCGTAATCTGCGCGCGTCATCTGCCTCGCACGATGATTGCCGCAACAAATCCCCTCTTGCTGAAGCTTGCGTCGCGTACGAGGGTCAACAGGATTGCCAATCTCCTCTGTAGAGGTTGCGGCTGAGTCAATGACAAACGAGCCTGCCAGACCGTTTTTCTCAACAAGATCTTGCATGACGTACTGTGCCATTGTTGACCTGCAGATATTTCCATGACACACAAAGAGGATTTTTGTCATTCGGGAGTAATTTGGTCGAGCATTTACCGAGCAGTCGGTGTTTAGCTGGCTACTTGCATTCTTCTGACCACTTATGTTGTGCGAGCTTTCCTTCATCTCTTCTCCTGTGCGCTGTAAAAGTATTCGCTTCCCTATTCTACGGGTTTCTCGCCAAGTGCAGATGTGAGTTACGTCTAGAAAAGTCTGCCTGAAAAGTACAAAGAATCTGTATTTCCGCCACCGATTCTTTAACAAAATCAGGCAAATCCACAGATTCTTTGATGTATTTAGGCAAAATTTACAGATTCTTTGAAGAAATCAGGCGCACGTCAGGCGCGTGTGGTGCGCGAGTCGCAGCTCGCACGTGGTCCTTCACACATGGTTCAACGCCACTCACGCAAAAACCCTCCCGCGCGAAGATGCGCAGGAGGGTTTGCAAGTTGGATTAAGCCGTATGCTTAGAGCTTGATCTCGATATCGACACCAGCTGGAAGGTCGAGACGCATAAGCGAATCAACGGTAGAAGCGCTTGGGTCGAGAATATCGATGAGACGCTTGTGAGTACGCATCTCAAACTGATCACGGGAATCCTTATCCTTGTGTGGGGAGCGGATAACCGTGTAAAGGTTACGCTCGGTTGGCAGAGGGATAGGACCGGAAACACGCGCACCTGTCTTCTGTGCGGTGTCAACAATCAGCTTAGCGGACTGATCAATGACCTCGTGATCATAGCCCTTGAGGCGAATCCTGATCTTCTGGCTTGACACTTTGGGTACCTCCATAAATGAGCTAGAGCTCGTGGTCGTTTACTTAGGATGCAGAGCCGCCGTTTTTGGCGACAATCTCTTCGCGTACAGCGTTAGGAACGGGCTCGTAAGAATCGAACTGCATGGTGTAGCTCGCACGGCCCTGGGTCTGGGAACGAAGGTCGGTTGCGTAACCGAACATCTCACCAAGAGGCACCTTAGCGCGGATGACCTTGGCGTCCATACGATCGTCCATGCCCTCAATCTTGCCACGACGGGAAGAAAGGTTGCCCATAACGTCGCCCATGTACTGCTCAGGTGTCTCAACCTCAACAGACTCAACTGGCTCGAGAAGGACAGGGTTGGACTTCTTAAGAGCATCCTTAATTGCCATAGAACCAGCAATCTTAAATGCTGCCTCAGAAGAGTCGACCTCGTGGTAAGAACCGTCAACAAGGGTAACCTTGATGTCGACTACTGGGTAACCAGCAATGACGCCGTTCTCAAGAGCCTCACGAATGCCCTTATCGATAGATGGGATGTACTCCTTAGGAATAACACCACCGACGATAGCGTTGACAAACTCGTAACCCTTGCCCTCTTCCTGTGGCTCAAGGTCGATGACTGCGTGGCCATACTGACCCTTACCACCGGACTGACGGACAAACTTGCCCTCAGCGTGGCTTACTGCCTTACCAGCAGTCTCACGGTAAGCAACCTGTGGCTTACCAACGTTGCAGTCAACCTTAAACTCACGACGGAGACGGTCAACAATAATCTCAAGGTGAAGCTCGCCCATACCAGCAATGATGGTCTGGCCGGTCTCGTGATCAGTGTGAACCTGGAAGGTTGGGTCCTCTTCAGCCAGCTTAGCAAGGCCGATGGACATCTTCTCCTGCTCAGCCTTGGTCTTAGGCTCAACAGCAACGTCGATAACAGGATCTGCGAAGCTGATGGACTCAAGGATGATTGGGTTCTTCTCGTCACAAAGGGTGTCACCAGTAGTGGTGTTCTTCAGACCAACGCATGCAACGATGTCGCCTGCGGAGCACTCGTCACGGTCAACACGGTCGTTTGCGTTCATCTCAAGGATGCGGCCAAAGCGCTCACGGTTGTCCTTGACGGAGTTGTAGACGTAAGAACCTGCCTCTGCCTGACCAGAGTAAACACGAATGTAGGTAAGCTTACCAACATAAGGGTCAGTCATGATCTTGAATGCAAGAGCGGAGAATGGCTCTTTAACGTCTGCGTGGCGGACAGCCTCGTCACCCTTAGGAGTGACACCATCAATCTCTGGAACGTCAAGAGGGCTTGGAAGGAAGTCGATGACTGCGTCCAGAAGCTCCTGGATACCCTTGTTCTTGTAAGCAGAGCCAACAAAGACAGGGTTAATCTGACCAGCAAGAACGCCAGCACGAAGAGCACCCTTAAGGGTCTCAACGTCAACCTCTTCACCCTCGAGAACAGCCATCATGACGTCCTCAGAGAAGTCAGAAGCTGCCTCAAGAAGCTCTTCACGCTTCTCAGCTGCAATCTCTACAAACTCTGCAGGAATCTCGTCGAGTGGCTCAGGGTAAATCATGCCCTTAGCATCCTCTTTGAAGTCCCATGCAGTGTTGGTGACAAGGTCGATAAGACCCCAGAAGTTGGACTCAGCGCCCATTGGGACCTGAGCTGCAATTGCGTTTGCGCCAAGGCGGTCACGCATGGTCTGGATTGCACGGAAGAAGTCTGCGCCTACGCGGTCAAACTTGTTGATGAATGCAATACGAGGTACGCCGTACTTGGTTGCCTGACGCCAAACGGTCTCGGACTGTGGCTGAACGCCTGCAACTGCGTCGAAGACTGCAACTGCGCCGTCCAGAACACGAAGAGAACGCTCAACCTCAGCGGTAAAGTCAACGTGACCTGGGGTATCGATAATCTGGATGACGTGGTCTTTCCAGAAGCAAGTGGTAGCTGCGGAAGTAATGGTTACGCCGCGCTCCTGCTCCTGAACCATCCAGTCCATGGTTGCTGCACCGTCGTGGACCTCACCAATCTTGTGGGTCTTACCGGTGTAGTAAAGAATACGCTCCGTAGTGGTTGTCTTACCAGCATCGATGTGAGCCATGATGCCGATGTTGCGGAGGTCTTTAAGATTGTACTTAGTCTTAGCCATTTGTTTGCTACTCCTGAATTCCGACTAGAAGCGGTAGTGGGAGAAGGCGCGGTTGGCCTCAGCCATCTTGTACAGGTCCTCGCGGCGCTTGACGGATGCACCTACGCCGTTAGTTGCGTCGATGATCTCGTTTGCAAGACGCTCTGCCATGGTCTTCTCTTTACGGCTACGGCTGAAAGTGACCATCCAGCGGATAGCAAGAGTAGTTGCACGGCGGGAGTTGACCTCCATTGGAACCTGGTAAGTAGCGCCACCAACACGCTTAGGCTTAACCTCGAGTGTTGGGCGAATGTTATCCATAGCCTTCTTGAAGACAGTGAGGGCATCCTCGCCAGTCTTCTCTGCGACGATGTCAAATGCACCGTAGACAATGCGCTCTGCGGTTGCTTTCTTGCCGTCGAGAAGGACCTTGTTAATGAGCTGGGTTACCAGACGATTGTTGTAGACGGCGTCAGGCATAACCTCACGACGTACTGCTGCTGCGCGACGCGGCATATTAATCTCCTAAGAACTAGTTCGAGTAGTGGACGTGATTACTTAGCACGCTTAGTGCCGTAACGGGAACGGCCCTGAGCACGATTCTGAACTGCTGCGCAGTCGAATGCACCGCGAACAACCTTGTAACGAACACCAGGAAGGTCACGGACACGGCCACCACGAACCAGAACAATGGAGTGCTCCTGGAGGTTGTGGCCCTCACCAGGAATGTAAGCGGTTACCTCAATGCCATTAACAAGACGAACACGAGCAACCTTACGGAGTGCTGAGTTAGGCTTCTTTGGCGTAGTGGTGAAAACGCGGGTGCAAACACCACGCTTCTGTGGGTTGTGCTGAAGAGCGGCGTTCTTGGACTTTGACTTGACGCTCACGCGGCCCTTACGTACGAGCTGGTTAATAGTAGGCAAGATCTTCTCCTTCTTATACCTATCTACCTGCAGTTTTACATATTCGAAAGGTGACACAGCACTGTCCCCTTGGAATTACGCAGGGAAGTACTTTACGCTGATGAAAGCCACATGTCAACAAGCCACTGTGCCGGGCGTATCCATACTTCATAGAAATTACAAATGCTAGGTAGCCTCAATCTCAGCAAGCTCAATTTCTAAACCTTGGATAAGTTCGGTTTTCTCGCTAGAACAGTAAGGGCATATGCGACCATACGTTACCGTGGCGTACGTTTTATTGCACGATAAACACTGTGTTAGAGCTGGTACTTCTTCAATTTCTAGCTGAGCTCCATGTAACAGCTCCGTGCGATCAGCTGCCCAGCGCCATACATCCAACAAGTACGTTGGAACAACTCCAGATACCTCCCCTAGCTGCAGCTTTACACGTGCAACGGAGGTGAGGTTGTTCTGTTTTCCCAGGTCTTCAACCATATCTATGAGGTAAAACGCAATTCCCAACTCATGCATGTTAGTTAATTCCAGTTAGCACGTTAGCTTGAAATACCAGTACTGCCTGCAGGAACGGGATTGCCAAGCTCATCGGTTGTGACATGTGACTGAGGCTTAGGAGTCTTTGTTTTTCTCGCGGGGTTTTTAATAATCTTTACCGCACGTTTTCCAACATACGAGAGAATCTTTCCCGCCTTATGCTCTGCGGCAACCATATCAGAGCAGTGAGGATTGTCTCGGAACAGATGAATTGCATCAAACTCGCAGCGTGTAGTACAGAGGCCGCAACCAATGCACTTATTTGCATCAACAATTGAAGCGCCACACTTCAAACAGCGAGCAGTCTCGATTCTAATTTGCTCTGGTGTAAAGGTATGGCTAGGGTCTGTCCAGTTGTGCCTAATGTTTTTAACCGTATCGCAGGTAGGGCGCTGACGACCTGCATGATCGTATCCGCAAGACTCAACTGCTGCGTCAGATTTATCAAGCTCAACATAGTGGCGCTGGTTGCGACCAATAGTCAAAGAAGAGCCTTTCTGCACAAAACGATGCAACGAAATAGCAGCTTCATGACCTGCAGCAATAGCATCAATAACAAAGCGAGGGCCCGTATACACGTCTCCGCCTACAAAGATATCGGGCTGAGCAGTCTGATACGTCTGGGAATCAGCACACGCAAGATTGCCGCGCGTAAGCTCAACCGCCTGACCCTCCAAAAGACTTCCCCACTCAACGGTTTGACCAATAGACAAGACCACAGCATCTGCCTCAAGATACATTGTTTGCTCGTCATCAAAACATGGCGAGAAACGCTTGTCATTGTCGAAAACACGGGTACAGCGTTTAAACATCACGCCGCAAACATGTCCTTGCTCATCTGTGTCAATAAAAGCAGGTCCCCAACCATTTTTGATTGACACGCCATCTTCCTGCGCTTCTGTAATTTCTTCTGGCAGTGCAGGCATCTCTTCCGGCTGCTCTAGGCACACCATAGTGACTGACTCTGATCCACAACGAGCAGAGACTCGAGCCGCATCAATAGCAACATTACCGCCGCCAATCAACATAAAAACCAATAAAGCCTTGGGCGCGCAGCTCATCAAGGGTTATGTCTTTTCCTACTTCGACGCCACAACGAATTTCAACGCCCATTTCTTTAAGGACATCAATCTCCGCGGCAACAACGTTCTTCTCGAGCTTGTAAGAAGGAATGCCATATACCATCATTCCGCCAGGAAGAAGGTTCTTCTCAAAAACGACGGGATTGTAACCGCGTTCTGCCAGGTAATATGCACAGGACAGACCGGCTGGACCTGCGCCAATAATGGCGATTTTTTGGTTAAATCGTCCTCTATTTGACGGAATAACTGGCTCTGGAATAAAGCGATGTTCTGCCTCTAGATCTTTTTGAGCAATAAATTTCTTAACGTCATCAATGGCTACTGCCTGGTCAATAGTTCCTCGCGTACACGCTGCCTCGCATCGTTTATTGCAAACGCGACCACAAACAGCTGGGAACGGATTTTCTTTTTTGATTAGCTCAAGCGCATCTCGATAGCGACCTTCTGCTGCCATACGCAGATACCCTTGCACAGAAATATGCGCTGGGCAGGCAACCTTGCAAGGAGCTGTACCAGTATCGTGGCACTCAATGCGGTTGTTATTTTTATAATTCCAATCCCAGTCAGACTCTCCCCAGAACTTATCATCGGGAAGATCCTGCGTTGGATAGGAAATTTTGCCCGTCCTAGAAGGAAGCTTCTGACCTAATTGAGGGGCTCCAGCTGGGCAAACTTCAACGCATCCACCGCAAGCAACACATTTTTCTTCATCAACATGAGCCACAAAAGCAGAACGAGACAAATTAGGTGTGTTAAACAGCTGAGAAGTTCTGAGTGCATAGCAGACATTTACGTTGCAGTTACAAATGGCAAAAATCTTATCTTCACCGTCAATGTTAGTAATCTGATGAACAAAACCGTTTTTCTCGGCCTTTGTACAGATATCGATAACCTCGTCGTAGGTGATGTAATGGCCTTTTCCTGTTTCTACGCAGTAATCAGCCATATCTCCGATGGCCAGACACCAATCTTCTGGATCGTCGGCGCAGCCGTCGCCACGAACTCGCTCAGCAAGGCGACAAGAACAGGGAGTTGCAGCATATCTATCGTATTTCTTGAGCCAATGCGAGATATGCTCAACGGTAACCGTGTGATTGACCTGCTCAATAGAACGCTCAACAGGAATGACGTGCATACCAACACCCGCGCCACCTTCAGGAACCAGCTTGGTGACATTTTTGAGCGGTAGATACGTCATGCGCTCAAACAAAGAAGCCATCTCGGGATGTTCTTCGAGTTGCCGCTCGTTCATCACGGTAAACTCTGCGGAACCGGGAACAAACATGGGAAGAACATACTGCTTTTGCTTGCTCTTGTTTTCCCAGTTGTACTCTATCATGCCCTTTACAGACAGGGTGTCTAGGATAGGTTGAATCTCCCCCGCAGTTTTACCAGTACGCTTGCAAAGCTCCTCTAAAGTAACTGGTTGGCGCACCTTCATGTGTTTGGTTACCGCAGCTTCTTCCTCAGTCATAATTGCTGCTATTCCCCAATATTCTGGGTCATCTTTTACAATTTTGTGACCAAGGCGACTGGTAATTTTTTGAACTTCATCTCTTACAAGAGGCTTAAATTGCTCAGAAGAAGCTGGTCCAGGCTCATTTGGATCTACGGTTTTGTAATGAACTACCTCGTCATTTTCAGTAATGTGATTTTGAGCGAGTATACGAATAGGATCGCCAGCAGGGTTAGTAGTTGGCAATACGTTTCTGCGTGCAATTTCTTCATCAGTAAGACTGCCACGCATGGCATTTCCATCTTTTGGGGTCTTACGTGCTGGTACTTCCTCTGCCATGACCTCTCCTATCAGGCATAAGACATTCTTTAAGCGCTCATCATAAGTTACTGACTACTTTTCCACTCAGCAACTTTGCGAGAAAGCCATTCAGTCCAAGCGTCTAATCCTTCCCCAGTTTTGGCAGAGAAAGGTCACAGACCTGATACATCAGTGGGTACTTTAGCGGCTTATCGTCGCCTTCGGGAACAGAAAGAATAGTGACGTTTACGCCAGCGCCGGTGTCAAACTCTGCCGGACAGACCAAGTTTCCAACGTTCTCTAAAAAGATAAGGTCTACATCTCCTGCGTTGAGACCTTCAAGACCCTGAGCGCACATGTGCGCATCAAGGTGACACATGCCTCCTGTGTGCAGCTGAATGGCTTTCACGCCCGTTTCAGAAATAGCAGCAGCATCAACATCTGAATCAATATCGGCTTCCATAACAGCAAGTGAAAGCTTGCCATTCAGAGCGGCAATAGTCTTTTTAAGGGTAGTAGTTTTACCAGAACCAGGAGAAGACATAAGGTTTACCAGCAGGGTTCCCTTTTTCTTCATTTCTTCTCTGAGTTGGTCTGCGCTTTTCTCGTTAGCTGCAAAAACACTCTGCTTAACTTCAATGACGCGATACTCACCCATAAATTCTCTCCACAGTTTCGATATGTACGTTAATGTCCCAAAAGGTGTGCGGCGTGTGCAAGGCCAACGCGGATCAGCGTTGTAACATGCTCATCTGCAAGTGAGTAGATGACCTTTCTGCCATCTCTTTTTGCATTGACAAGACCGCGGTCGCGCAAAAGACGCAACTGGTGAGAGGTTGCTGACTGAGATACCGAAAGCATTTCTTGCAGCTCTGTGACGCTTTTCTCGCCATTTACTAGGGCACCCAAAATCTGGAATCGAGTGAAATCAGACAATGCATCAAAAATCTGGGTTGCATCGTAGATGATGTCATCATTTACCAGGTATTCATTCAGCTTCTGATCAGAAACATAATCGCACGTAGAGTGAGTGTGCTCGCACTGTTCAGAATCGTGGGAGTGACTATCCATTTGCTATTCCTATCCTTTAAGAGCCGCAAAGTAAATGGCTTACCAAACGTAATTCATAAAAGATTAGTATATACCGATACTCGCTTCTGTAAGCGCAACTAAAAGAGGACTCCAGCTAACGGCTGAAGTCCTCTTCTGTATCGGAGTCAATCTCCAAAAAAGTTTGATGTATCAGGCGAGATTACTTACTCGTCTTCGCCGTCTGCCTCAGCGTCCATACGGACAACCTGGTTAAGCAGATCATCCAGAGAACCAAGGTCCTCGTTGATTACATCAGGGCTGACCTCATCAGAAGAAGAGCCGATGAGTGTCTCGGTGTAATCAGAGTGAGTGGATGGAGCTGCGGAACCCAGCATCAGGCCACCGTCGCCTTCTGGCGAGAAGACCATGTTGAGTAGC
>JAHACE010000038.1 GCA_018376005.1 Atopobium sp.
TCAGGTAAGTCTACTGTTGCACGGCTTATCGCAGGTTTCTGGGATCCAAATGAAGGGTCTGTTTCTATTGGAGGACAAGATATTCGTTCCTGCACTCCAGCTCAACTCGCAGACCTTGTAGCTTACGTTGATCAAGATAGTTACCTTTTTGACGAGACCATTATGGAAAACATCAGGATGGGTAAAAAAGATGCCACCGATGAAGAGGTAATTGCTTGTGCAAAAGCTTCTGGATGCCACAACTTTATCCAATCGCTTCCTCATGGTTATCAAACGGTTGTAGGAGGCTCGGGAGGTCACCTTTCTGGTGGCGAGCGTCAGCGCGTGGCAATTGCTCGAGCTATGCTCAAAAATGCACCTATTATCATGCTCGATGAAGCAACAGCCTACGCAGATCCAGAATCAGAAGCAGAGGTTGAATCTGCAGTTGCAAAGCTGGTGGCTGGTAAAACGTTGGTGGTTATTGCGCACCGTCTTTCAACCGTACAAAATGCCGACAAAATTGTTGTTGTTAATAATGGCTCCATTGAAGCTGAGGGTACTCACGAGCAGCTTATGGAGGCATGTCCGCTCTATGCAACCATGTATCGCGCTCATATCGGCGCACTTGATGAGGCTTAAGGAGGGGAGTAGCAATGTTATCTGTCTTAAAAATGTACTTTCAGTTTGGAAGTTCTTATCGCCAGAAACTCTATAAGGGCCTTTTCTTTACCATTCTTGGCTGCCTCTTTGAAGGCGTACAAATAACGGCGCTTTGGATTGTTTTTACTGCTCTTACTACGGATACACTCTCAACTCAGACGATATTTTCTGCGCTGGGAGTTATGCTTCTGAGCATTATAGGAGCGTTCATTTGCGCTCATTTTAAGAGTGAGAATTTCTGTGATGCTAATTTTAGTATGGCTGGTACCAAGCGCGCGGAAATTGGAGATACACTGCGCCGCCTTCCTATGGGTTATTTTAACGAGAATAGCCTGGGTGAAGTAACAGCTGTTATGACCAATCAGCTAGATGTAATGCAAAGTCTGGGTGGCCTACTTTATATGATGGTTGTTGGAGGATTAGCTTTAACTGCAATTATTGTTGTGTTCTTGTTTGTGTTTTGTTGGCAACTAGGCCTTATAACTGCAGCTACGTTTGTTCTTTTCTGCATTACTATGGAGCTGCTCCAGGTCTACGTGCGCAATGTATCAGATAAGTATGTAGCTGCTAATACCACCTTAATCAGTGCTGTTCTTGAATATGTCCGCGGAATCAGTGTAGTAAGGGCGTTTTCTCTTATTGATGATGCTGAAGGAAAATATGCCAAAGCAGTTGACGATTGTCGCGTTCAAGCGCTTAACCTTGAGCTTAAGGCACTTCGTTTCTCAGTTTTGCAAATGGTCATCTCCAAGGCCACCAGCATTATCATGTGCCTAGTATCAGTTGGTTTATGGCTATCTGGAACACTTGATACAGCTGCTTGTTTAACCGTAGTAGTTATGTCATTTATGTTGTTTAGTCGCCTAGAATCTGCTGGTCGTTTCTCAACTATTCTGCGCAATCTTGAAATTGCAATGGAACAAACAAATGCTATTCTCGCCACCCCCGCAATGAAGGAGGGAGAGGGTCTTGAGAAAGCGGCATCTTGCGACATTGAACTTTCTCATGTTTCCTTTGGCTACGATGACAGGAAAATTCTTGAAGATGTCAGCCTTTCTATTCCCGCAGGAACCTCTTGTGCCATTGTGGGCCCAAGTGGTTCGGGCAAAACAACGCTTGTCCGCCTTATTGAGCGTTTTTGGGATGTAAATGCAGGTCAAGTGACACTTGGTGGACGCGATGTGCGCGACTACAAAGTTGATGCACTCCTGCAAAATTTCTCTACCGTTTTTCAGGGAGTATTCCTTTTTGATGACACCATTGAGAACAACATTAAGTTTGGCAATCCAAGTGCAACTCATGAGCAAGTAGTTGACGCAGCTAAGCGTGCCTGCTGTGAAGAGTTTATCCAGGCGTTACCTGACGGATATGAAACACGCTTAGGAGAAGGCGGCTCAATGCTTTCTGGCGGCGAGCGTCAGCGTCTCTCTATTGCGCGCGCCATTTTAAAAGACGCTCCAATCGTGGTGCTTGATGAGGCTACGGCTAATGTTGATCCAGAAAACGAGCTTGAACTTCAGCGCGCAATCGCCGAGCTCACAAAGTCTAAGACTGTCATCATGATTGCCCATCGCTTAAAAACAGTGCGCAATGCTAATCAGATACTTGTCCTGGATAAGGGTCGTATTGTTCAGCGGGGAACCCATGAATCCCTCATGAAAGAAGGCGGCATCTACGCTGATTTTGTTAATATGCGCGAGAAAACCGTCGGCTGGAAAATTGCGTAACTACTGGCAAGTCACTGAGAAATATCACGCGTAAAAAAATATGCACCCAAGCAAGCGCTTGGGTGCATATAACGTTAAAGCTGAAATGCGGTTTACTGAACCTGGCAGATCATAGCAACATTAGTTGAAGTGGTGTAGTCACCAAGACGTGGGCTGGTATGAGGATCGCCAGCAGTCAGAACTACAATGTCGCCGGTCTCAACAACGCCAACCTCTTTTGCAACGTTTAGAGCGTTGTACATGGTGTTAGAAAGTGTGCCCTGCTCAGAGGTCTTGAATGCATAGACGCCCCAATAGAAGCAAGTGCGACGAACTGCCTCATCGGATGGAGACATTGCATACAGAGGACGCTTTGGACGGAAGTTAGAAACAAGGCGAGCGGTACGGCCAGAGTGTGTTGGGCAGATGATGCACTTTGCGTCAACACGGATTGCCATATCAACTGCAGCAAAGCCAGTAGCGCCATTGACATTCTTAAGGCCCTCACGCTGGTGATAAACATCCTTGACTGGCAGGTACTTCTCGGTCTCCTTGCAGATGGAAGCCATAGTCTTTACTGCCTCAACAGGGTACTTACCAGCTGCGGACTCACCAGAAAGCATGACGCAGTCAGTGCCGTCGTAGATTGCGTTAGCAACGTCGGTAACCTCTGCACGGGTTGGGCGAGGGTTGCGAATCATAGAATCAAGCATCTGAGTTGCGGTGATGACAGGCTTGTAGGCATCGTTGCATTTCTTGATGATAGTCTTCTGGATGTGAGGAACCTCAGCTGCAGGAACCTCAACACCAAGGTCACCACGGGCAACCATGATGCCGTTAGAAGCTGCAAGAATCTCGTCAAAGTTCTTTACGCCAAGAGCAGACTCAATCTTAGGGAAGATCTGTACGTTAGGAGTGCCCATCTCACGGCAGATGTTACGAATCTCCTCAACTGCAGCGCCATCACGGATGAAGGAAGCAGCAATTGCGTCAATACCAAGCTCGCAACCAAACATGATGTCTGCGCGGTCCTGCTCAGTAACGGAAGGAAGGCCAATGTTGACGTTAGGAACGTTTACGCCCTTCTTCTCGCCAAGCTCACCGCCGTTGATGATCTTGCAGTGCATGTCGGTGCCCTCAACGTGATCAACCTCAAGACCAATGAGGCCGTCATCAATAAGGATGATAGAGCCTTTCTTGACCTCTTTTGGAAGATTCTTGTAGTCAAGCGAGAAGCGCTGAGCATTACCAATGACATCATCATCGGTGGTTACAATGACGGACTCACCAGTAGTAAGGGTGACCTTCTTGCCATCCTCGAGAAGACCGGTGCGAACCTCAGGTCCCTTTGTATCAAGCATGATAGCAATAGGAATACCAAGCTCATCAGAGATAGAACGAACGCGACCAATCATAGTGCGGTGATACTCATGGCTACCGTGCGAGAAGTTGAAGCGTGCGACGTTCATGCCAGCAAGAATGAGCTCACGAAGGACCTCATCACTTTCTGTAGCAGGACCCATAGTACAAACAATCTTGGTCTTTTTGCGAGCCATATCTCTCCTTTTCATAGGAATTGAAATCACATTCAGATATCAATAGTAACCGTTTTTGAAGCGATTGTTTCTCTGGCGCTTAGCAAACCACACTTTTATCAACGTAGTCAGTGCCCTCAGCAAAAGCAGTTGCGTTATCAAGCGTAACCTGAGCAATTTGCGAGAGAGCCTCATGCGTAAAGAATGCCTGGTGACTTGTCATGACTACGTTAGGGAAGGAGCAAAGCGTAGAAGTAACTGAGTCAAAGACCTCAGCACCGCGATCCTTATAGACGTTTGGATTTTCTTCTTCATAAACATCAAGGCCACAAGCACCAATCTTGCCAGAAAGAATGCCGCGAATAAGAGCCTTGGTGTCAATAAGTCCGCCGCGACCAGTATTAACGAGGATGACACCATCTTTCATCTTTCCGATGGTCTTATCGTTAATCATGTGGTAGCTCTCGTCATTCAAGAAAGCGTGGAGTGAGATGAAGTCTGAACGCTCCCAAAGCTCATCATAGCTGACATACTCATCAACAACGTGCTCGTCATTGACAAGGCTCATATTTGGATAGAGATCTGCGCCAAGAACGTGCATACCAAAGCCCTTGCAAATACGGCAGAGCGCAGCACCAATGCGGCCAGTTCCTACAATACCTGCAGTTTTTCCGTGAAGGGTTTCACCTACAAGACCAGCAAGTGAGAAGTTATTCTCGCGAATTCTGATGTAACCACGGTGAATACGACGGTTAGCAGCAAGCGCAAGACCCATTGCGTGCTCTGCAATTGCCTCAGGAGAGTAGGCAGGTACGCGCGTAACCGTAATACCAAGGTCTTTAGCAGCATTAACGTCAACGGCATCAAAGCCAGCGCAGCGCATAAGTAGAAGCTTAACGTCAAAGCCGGCAAGAATCTCAAGGGTCAGAATTGAAGCATCTGCATTAACAAAAGCGCAGACAGCGTCATAACCCTTAGCAAAGCCTGCGGTCATAGGCGTAAGGTTGGAATCAATGTAATCGATTGAAACATCTGGATACTTTGGAAGCTCAAGGTTAAAGGAATCTTTGTCATAACTTTGAGCACCATAAAACAGGATTTTCATAACTGCCTCCTTGCCAAAACCAATGTTTGGCTTATGTTGTTATGTTCTGCGTTTATTGTACCCCTTGGATAACAATTATTTGCCACATAACAGGAGTTTTAAGAAATATTTATGAGGTTTGAAAAAAGAAAGAATACGGTAAAATGATAGGGCATTGTAAGGTCCTATGATAGGACGTTGTAAGGTCCTGACACGGCAACCTTGGTGAGCCCT